>CAZTGJ010000096.1:0-10797 GCA_964613025.1 uncultured Thermoplasmata archaeon
CGCAGAAGAAGAAACGGTGTTCATGCCCGAAACTGGGACCTATCGAATATGGTTTACTGAAGATCCTCTTATCCCAAACAAATTCATAACGTTCAAACCAGTATTTGATGGTTCGATACGGTCTGATGTATTTACTAATGGTAATGCGAAAGAGAAAAAAAATGAATTGGTGAACTTACCCGACTGGATTCAGCAGTGCACGGGTAAGGAAGTGCGAGCACTTGGAGATGGTAAAATCATCAAAATATATTCCATGGAAGCAACCGTTCGAAGGGTGCCGAATCATTCAAAGAATTTCGATGTGATATTGGAGATTCCCCAATTTCTGCAACCTAGCTTGAAGATTAAATCCTCAACATGGGAAGAGCCGCTTGATGTAAAGAGTCTTCCGATTAATATCGAATTCGATGCTATTTGGCGTTCTTTGCTTGGAGATGATCAACATCAGTGGACGGGAAATCATTTTCAGATACCAATGGATCAGATAACCGATTCCGAGAAGAAACTCTTTCGAAAGGATATGCCCCTAACCTCACCGATGCTTGAACATCTTGGGACCTTCTCAGATACTGTTGTATTGGATGTACCGATCGCCCCAATTTCACCAGAAGAAGCAAACCTCTGGGCGAATTTCCTGCTACACCAGAGAATCCAGCAGTACATGAATCCTCAGGAATATAACCAATTGTCGGATGAAATTGTATCACGTGATGAGTTCGGATATTTCCAGGATTCCGTATCACTTCCTGGACAGCATCAAATGAGCCAATCCTTTTTTGGGAAGGACTCATCCAAATCGAAACAATACTGGTACCTTCAGGCACCTCTCGATTTAACCCTTCAGGAGGAAGCTCATGAGTAACATCGGTCCAAGAACTTATCCAAAAGAAGTCAGCCATCATAATGAACTAATTTCCCTCTGCTGGAATAGAGCTCTTGACCTACCACCCAACCGAAACGAGGTCATTGACCAGCAACTAGGCCTATTTCAAAGTGGTCCAAAGAAGGTCCTCGTTCAGGAAATACTCGCTGCACTCAAACGAGCGAAATCAGTAGTCTGCGTATCAACGTTTGTTTTACAGCAAAGTGAGATCACCGATGAGCTTCTTGCACTCTCGAAGAAAGGTGTACGCGTGTACCTCCTCACAGCTTCTGATAATCAGCTTGAAAAAGAAGATTTTGAGATGACAGATTTCGATCGGAAAGTAATTCCGCAGCATAAGATGCTCCTTGAATCATTTGCAGGTTCAATCCTCGTTCGGACAGCGAACCATTTTCATGCAAAATTCATTCTTATTGATCCGAATGCAATGGATTCACAAGGATTTCTCTTGACTGCAAATTTAACTCGCGGTGCACTCTTTGAAGATGTTGCCTTTCAGGGACACCAATTTCAATGTAATTTTGAACTGGCGGTACGATTATCTCGACAACAAATCCGGGGTGTTTTTCAGCAATTCCTCTATGGATTTTGGCATGAGGCGAAGCATGAGCTTTTTGAGAAAGAAAAGCTCTCTGGTGTTGGAAATGCACCACATTCAATTGAGTTGACAGATCAAGCTGTTCAACGTACTGTCGGTGATGAGAGATCCCTAAAGAATTCAATATTGAATATCATAGATGAAGCAACATCGTACATTATTCTTTCCGCCTGGTCTTTTGATCTTGATCATGAAGTCGCAGAAAAATTGCTCAAGAAAGCACAAGAAGGAGTGAAAATAACGATCATGACCAGGAATCGTAATATACCAGCCCTTGCAGAACTTGTGAAACACGATGCAAAAATATACGGCCATGAAAGACTTCATGGGAAATTCATCATCTCGGACGGGAATCAGGGACTTCTCTTGACAGCAAATTTCACCCATTTGGGATTGGACGAAGGATTTGAAGCTGGCATCAAACTCTCCCAACCTCAGATAAATTTGCTATTGGACTTGCACCAACAATGGGCGAAATCATGTAGATGGACCCTTGAATATAATATTGCAAAAAAGGATATCAACGGTGAAATTCTCATCTGGGGCAAGGATGAACTTGACTCCCTAAAGGTCGAAAAAGAAAACATCAATCAGATTGAAATGAATGCAAAATCCATGACCGACTATCTGAACCCTACACTGACTCTTCCAGATCCAATCACGAACAAACTCGCTCTTATATCTCGTTATGATTTTATTGTTCACCCTCCACACCGTCCGCCACAAGCGAAACTGATAGATATGAAATCATTATCCGAAAATAATGAGAAGGACAAGATCATAGCAACTGCACTGAAGCAGTATGCATTGTATCGGCATAAAGGAAAGATATACATTGATGTGACCAATGATAAACAATTATCTGATGTTGTCGAGCTTGAGGGAACCCATGGATGGATCGGAACGGTATCGGATTGATGAAAGGAGTATTCTATGAACCACCAGGATAAGCATTCAGTCCACTTTATCACTTTGGGGATTTCACAAGATCATGTGTACCCAATAATCGAACAATATCAGCCAACTCACATCGTTTTCTTCAGTTCGATAGAATTGAAGGAACAGACTATGCAGCTTGCAGAAGCTCTTCATCGCAAGCAAGGAATCCCTGTAGAGATTGAATATCTTTCTCCATTCTCAGACAATGCACTCCCTGCTATGATGGAAATTATTTCTGATGCATACCACCGTCTTCAGAAAACGTACAATAACCATGAGATACAGTACTACATAGGCATTACAGGAGGCACAAATCTCATGGTTCTCGCAGCTGGACTATTTGCACATCGCCTCAATGTGAAAATGCACTATGTCCTCAATCCTGCATACGCACAAGGTTCTGAGGATAATAAGCACAATGGAATAATTGAGATTGATCCAGCAAGTATTTCATCCAGCTGAATTTCTCTACGAAAATAACAAATAGTGATCATGCGTTCTCAAGATTCAATTCTTGAGACGGTGCATACGCATGAAAGTGTGGATTACAACGGTGAGCACATCAACATTTGCAGTAATTAATACCCTTTGGGCGGCTATCAGCCACCATGATTACCTTCCAAAGAAAATACATTTTTTGGCGAATGAAGAGTTAAGCCATCAGAAGTTCTTAGATGATGTGAAAGATGGGTTTGAATGTATCTTGGCGGGTTATGAAATTGAGCCAAAGATCGAAATACATACCTTCAAGGAAACTGATTTCAGTTCGTATGCGAAAACGCTAGGTCAACTTGTTTTCGCTGAGAAGCGCCGTGGTAACACAGTGGCCATAGATATGACTCCTGGTCGAAAGTACATGTCCGCTCTCTCGTTGTATTTAGGCCTCGGCTCTGACATTGAATATAAGGCGGACAAGGTTTTCTATCATCATCTCACAGATCTTTCCTACGGTGGGAAACCCTATCCGCTGATCCCTGCGAATCTGCCCACGTTGTACGACATGAAAGAGAAAACAAAGGAGGTTCTCTGATGCCGAGCAAACTCCTTTTTGACCAAGAAACCTTCCAACTTGTTACGAATAAGCTCTATGAACGGGGAGGCATTATCTCGATTAAATATCCTCCAATTGGTGAAATTGCCCGGTTTCTTCATAAGAAAGATAATGCAAAACTAGAACTTATCTCTCAGCATCAGTATGATGACGCAAGAGATACAGTGTGTGCAACTGAACCAGGGTGTGAATACGAGATCCCAACATATTCTCAGCTCATGGAAGCATTCTATTCCGCAGGAATCCCTCCATTAGTATCCGTTGAGGATGTCCTCAATAGAAGTATTGAAGGCCGAGACGTATTGAAAGGTCATAAACCTCTCTGGATCGGATATGATACCTGTGTATTAAGGCGAAGGTTATATTCCCAAATTCACAGAATTCTTGAACGGCTTGGATTGAGATCCTCCATTGGACACGCCATTACTGAAGGAGTCAACGAAGAATTACTTGTGGCCATGAATAACAAGAATCGTCACAAAGAAATTTCAAATCTCGAAAGGATCTTCCCTGAAGCGAGAATGTTTCTTAATAAAGCCACGTTACAAGCACGTCTTCATCGAATAGGTTTGTCTGAGATCGATCTGATGAAAGGTCACGAAGTGGTACGCAGGCTTCCTTCTGAAAAAGGGGATCTTGAGATCATCAAGGGATATATTGATCTTGAGAAAAATCGGAACGCAGAATTGATTGTGTTCAGTTCAGATAATAATTTCATTGAAACTGCAGCGGATATGACGTTGAACTCCCATTACGTTGAGTATCATCCTCGTAACGTGGAGGAATATCTCAAGAAGAATGAATTAGATCTAGGTTTACTGAATAATCTCCTTTACCATCTTGCGTTCGTGTGTGGGTTCATTCGTCTTCCTGGGATAACGGTTGCATCGATCTGGCCCAATAAGACAGTGAATGATTGGAAGGCCGGTGTTCTTCAGGTCAGTGTGGCTGGGAATCTTGAGGAAGATCTTGTGAGAACTCATGGTATATTATCGAAAATGAAGGAGAAGAAATTGTGCTAGATGAGGTTACCGTATATCATCAATAATTGGTTGCCCATAGCCGATATTTGATATCGTCCACGTTGTTCCTTTTCCACCCACCCCTGCAAAACCCACTTTTCGAGAAATCTACGTCTAAAACGCATTTGTGCTTTTCCACTAATCCGTTGTTTTCCCGAATATGTTTTTTCAAAGACGTCATTCATTAGATTGATCTCATGAAATTTTTCAATAACACGTATTTGATTTACATATCCTTTCTTTTCTTCAATTTGCTTCCAATATTTTAAGCCCTGGAGTAATTTCTTATCAGGTGGTTGAATTTTAAATGGAGGTATTGAAACAGGATCATGAACAGATTTTGATATCCCTATCGGTTTATCGTCATCAAAGTATGCCTCTTTTTTTATCATGAAGTCCTTGGTTCGAACATCAAAAGGATGCCCCCCTTCTAACATGGAAGCAATAAGTGCTGCACTGCTGAAAATGCGTGAGCCAGCACTGATGTTAACGTACACATGATTATCCTGATTTCGTTCCTTTTTGATTATATCCACCATGATTTTAATCATGGGTTCAAATTCAAGAATCTGTTCCTCGATGGGTATGATTTCAATAGGATGATCCTCAAGCTGTCGAATCACTTCGTCAATAAATTTTTGATATACACCCTCTTGAGCCCAATACAATAGATATACTCGATCAGCTTTATATGCAAGAATTGGTTCAACAATTTTTACGGTCTCAAATGTTACGCATGATATAACAACTCGTAGATGAGGAGAATGATCCATAGTATCACATTTAATACATTTATAACGTTTATAACGTGATAACATTATTTAACAATTGTGGTATTTTGTTAACCATGAAACTGAATTGTTTTATCTCAAACGAATCCCTCAACGGGATTGACGCAGCCATCTACTCCATTCAGGGATTAGACGAGAGGATGAGTCCAAACGAGCGCCACAAGATAGCCTGGAGGGTAAGTCGTTCTTTCCCAGACCAATCTTGTGTACCCTTCCATGACGGTCATGAGATCTTTGTGCTTGGGGAAGGCCCTCCAGAAGTTCAACATGGAAATCATTCCGCGAAACTAACAGAGAGTATCAAGATTGATACCACGAAAGCAGATCATCGTACTGCCTTGTCCAAGATATTGAACGAACACCTCAGGCATACTATGAGAAAACAAGGATACGATCATGATTATGGAACGTTCATTCCCAAGAAGCCAACCATTGTTCGCTTAGATTCTGGGGAGCCACTCCAGCTCTACCGTGATGGGTGCAAGTATCAGGTTGATGTTTTAGAAAACGGTCACTTCCTGGTCTGGATTGATCCAAAATCCAGAATCAAACAGTCTGCTCTTGAGTACATACCATGGAAAATTCAGAAAATGAGAAAATTAGAGGTTGAAAACCAGCTGAAGGATGTGAAAGTGCAGGTTGAACCGTACAATATGCGCGGAAGGATTGAATCAATATCCTGGGATCCAACTCCCTCGACCTATCGATTTTCCGCATCCTCCGGAATGCATGGCAATGATGGACTATCAACAATATCCTTGAGAGAATATTGGCAGAAAAAGCATAGGATTTCGATATCTGAGACCGATGCTCCCATCATCATGGTACGGCTTTGGGGAAAGCAGCACGCTGTGCCCTATCCTCCGAGTAAAGTGTATCTGCCAACGAGGAACAAATCCCTCCCAAATCGAATTCGAAATTCGTTTTCAATGCCCTCCCAAGATAGAGTAAGAAAAACTCAAATAATCGCCTCAGTTATGCTTGATCATGAATTCAATCTTGATAACCACTCTCTCACCTTCGATCTTTCAATGACATCTGTACATCGTCTGCAAAAGATGGGAAAGGTAATGAGGAGCGGAATTGTCCCGAAACCTGCGTTTTTGATGGGTGGTACGAAACTTGCCCAGAATCCATGGGATATCAAGAAATTTGGTCCGTTCAGCAAACCCCGGCATATCCCAATTTACTATGTGCTTCCGGACGGTGCTCGTCTTGATCTTGGAGCATTTCATGAGGAGTTGAATCAAGCGATGGCAGCTTTGCATTTGGGATCTCTTCAACATGCAGGATTTCATCGGGTTTCCTTTGCAGGATCTAAACCAACTCGGAATGATTACTGGGATACAGTCCGGGAAGTATGCAGACAATTAACCAAACAGGAAGTGCCTCAAGCTCCTGAGGGTATTGAATCCGGACGAACTATCATACTCTCTATCCTCCCAGGAAAGGATAGTAATGCGTATGCCGGAGGAAAACAGGCTGCACACAAGGATGATCAGGTAATTCAGGATATCACCATGCGCACTGCGGAAATGATTGTCAACGGAAAGCGTTTTATGGCGGAGAACACGGTCATCCAGCTCTATCTAAAATGCCTCAATCGTGGAGAAGCACCCTGGATCCTTGAGCAGCCAGCCGGTCGAGCGAAAGGTACCGCGTACCTTGGATATGATGTAAGCCGTCGGTTTGATGAAGAAGGTGGAGTGAGGAAAGAGTCAGCAGCAACCATCTCAATGGTGGACGGTCTTGGACGGCACATCCTCAACCAGATCCATACGACACAAACTGGGGAGAAGCTTGATGAGAATACTGCAAACCAGATCATTTTCGATGTCAGCCGGGAAGCAAAAGACACTTTTGAGGATTATGGAACGGAATTCAATCGGCTGGTTATCTTTAAAGATGGCATAATTCGGAGAGGTGAAGTTACCACAATTCAGCGAGGAGTGTTATCTGCAGTAGAGGATATGCTCCCAAAAACTTCTATGCCCGACCGGATTACCATCGAACTCGTGTCAGTTGTGAAATCATCGATTGAACGGTTGTACGAGGATAATGGAGATAATGTTGGGGATGGGGTTTTTGTAGTGTTTTCCGACGGAAGTGCAGTGGTTGCGAATTCACATCTTGGCAATAAGGGAGCTCGGGTAACGGTGAAACCAACGCGCATTGAGCAGAAGTTCAGGATTACTGAACAAGGTGAGATGAAAATTCCTCTGATGCAGGTCAATCAATTGGTGCACGAATTCTGTGATTTGTGCAACCTTGACTGGGCGAGTATCTATCACCAGCCAAAGTATCCGATCGTCCTGCAATTAGTACAAAGTCTGGGAGAGCAATACACACTCGACATCAGCACCCAACCTATTTACCACTGTGAGGACCGCAATATGTATAAGATGAATTTGTTTTGCCAGAAGGGAGAGGGAGTATGTCTGAGATACTAAATGAGCTGAACGATGAGCAGAAGCATGCGGTCACCTATCAAGATGGGCCCTTGTTGGTCCTTGCAGGACCTGGTACGGGAAAAACCCGAGTGACGTGCAATAAGATGGCGTATTTGATCAAGGAAGCTGGATATTCGGCTGACTCCATTCTTGCTTTGACGTTTTCGGATAAAGCCGCCCAGGAGATGCAAGAACGTGTTACTGAGCTGCTTCCAAAAGCTACCGAATTACAAGTGTCAACCTTTCATTCGTTCTGTTATCAGCTCATTCGAGATCATGCGCTTGAGCTTGGGATTAACACGAGTGGCCCCATCATTACGGGTGAGCATCAGCAGGCATTCCTTCTTGCGAATCTGGATAACTTCGGTATTACATCGTTCGAGGTTCCTGCGCGACCCGTGGATCTTGCAAAGACCATGCAGGGTGCAATTCAAAGATTCAAACAGGAAAATATAACAGTTGATGATCTCCTAACATATCTAGCAAAGAAAGAGGTCGAGGGTCCGCTGAATGAGGAGCTTGCCAAACTGAAAGATCTCACCGCAGCGTATCAGGCCTACGAGGAGTTCAAGAAGGAACGAGGATTACTTGATTTTGGGGATATGCAGTACTATGCCCTGAAGCTGTTTGATACGCATCCTGAGATCTTAACGTATTATCAGGATCAGTATAGATACTTAATCGTGGATGAATTCCAGGATAATGATTTCATCCAACTAGAACTTCTCTTTCGGTTATGCCCAAGCGGGAACATTACGATCGTAGGGGATGATGACCAATCCATTTACCGATTTCGTGGAGCATACCTGACGAACATTCAGGGCTTCCGAGATCATTACTCGAATCTAGGTATTGAAACAAAGACGATTGTTCTTGAGACAAACTACCGATGCACTGAGAACATCCAGACCGTAGCCCAGAATCTTATCCGGAATAATCCCAACCGTGGTGAGAAGGTGATCACAACGGACAAGGGTCCTGGGGATCCAGTACGGATTACGAAATATGAGAATGACTGGGAGCAGGCGAAGGAGATCACCCGGTCAATCCTGTCCCTGCATGAGGATGGGCAACCCTGGGAGGATATCGCCGTGCTCGTGCGGAAACGGGCTCTGGCTGATTATATTATTGAAAACTTCCTAAAAGCCGGAGTTCCCTACGAGATCATTGGGTCACGAGGATATTTTCAACATGAGGTTGTGAAAGCTGCTGGAGCCTACCTGAAGGTGCTTGAGGATCCGGTCAAGTATCAGCCTTCTCTTGCGAAAGTATTGCGGAGACCAGTGCATGGGATTCTTCCTGGTGAAATCCCGAAGCTGGGGCGGTACGCCCGATCAAAGGATGTGAGCTGGTGGGAAGCCCTCCAGGATCTGGACGACTTCCCCGGCGATGCACGGCATTTTCGTCGTGCGAAAAAGGAGCTCGATCGGTTCTTTACGATCAAGGGTGATGAAGGATTGCTATCGTTGGTGCGCGCGGTGCTGTTTGGGAAGGATTTGTTCCGGGTGGAGATCGCGCGGAAGGAAACTGATAACATTCGATATTTGAACCGGTTTCTGATGCTGGTGACCGACTTCCTGGAGATCTATCCGGACGCTCAACTTGAGGATCTTCTCGTGCATCTGGAAGCGTTGCAGGATCTTGGTATCGAGGACGAGACGACCGAACCTCAGGCAGGGGTTGTACATTTACTGACGGTACACGGAGCAAAAGGGAAGGAGTTCCCGGTGGTGTTCATTCCAAGTGTGAACAAGAGTAAGTTTCCAAGCACCTTCCGGAAGTATACCTTCGAGATTCCCACTGAGTTACTGCAGGGAGTACAACCGGACGAAGACGTGAAAGAGCTGCACGAGCAAGAAGAACGCAGGTTATTCTACGTGGGGATCACCCGAGGAAAGGAAGAAGTGTATCTTTCGTACTGCCGGAAGTTCGGGCAGAACAAAAAGGATACTGCACGGTCCAAATTCCTGGAAGAGATTCTTTCAACAGATGAAGGATATGAGGAAGTTGAGATTACTGAAATTGGAGATGAGTTCGAGCGTATCGATAGTTCTGCTCGGGGGGCACTCTATCATCAGCTGATCACCCAGATTGAGCGAGAGGACTGGCAGGAGGCTGCTACGGCTCTTGCCGGGATGGTTGCGTTCCATGATGGTGAGCTGCCGTCTGTGAAGCTACCTAAGACGATAGATCTCGATCAGTACTTTACGGAACTGAAGGTTATCCAGAAGGAACCTGAAATGGAACATCTGAAAGACGTGGTGTATTCACCCTCCCGCCTTAAAACCTACGATGATTGTCCGCAGAAATATTATTTCAACTATGTTCTTAAGATCCCTGGATTGAGAAAATCATTCTTTTCGTTAGGAACTGCAGTCCACGGAGTGTGTGAGCATGTTGCCAAGGATCTTATGCAGGGGAAAGATATTGATGAGGAACGTGCATTAGACTACCTGGATGCCGAGTGGAATGCTGAAGAGTACGAGTCAATAACGAAAGAACAGCAGGATAAGGCTTTGGCACAGGACATGGTACGATCGTTCTTGGCACGACAAGCTGGGAAAGAGAGTGAGATTATTGGGATTGAGAAATGGATCCAGCTTGAGATGAACGGACGGTTGTTCAGGGGGAAGGTGGACCGGATTGATCAGACTGCTGATGGGTTAATAGTGTACGATTATAAAACGAGTAAAAACAGAACGTCCAGGCCTGAGTTACGGAAGGACTTCCAGATGGCGTTGTATTCGCTCGGTATCGCTGAATTGTTTGAGAAGCCAGTACAATCAGTCGGGCATTGGTATCTGCGGATGGATCAGGAGTGGATGGTCGAGCTGACCGAGGATGAGCTTGCTTCAACGGTAGAAAGGATCGATGAGGTTACCACGGGTATCGAGAATCACCAATTTGAAGCAAAGCCAGGATATCGTACGTGCATGTATTGTGATTATCAGGAGTTATGTGATGCGAAATAGAATAATTGAAAGAATTAGTGTTATTAAATAGTTAGACTTTAGCTTGTAGGAATCTGCAAAAATACAATCTCCTCATTTCTCTCCTCAGTAA
>CAZTGJ010000097.1:0-10775 GCA_964613025.1 uncultured Thermoplasmata archaeon
CCCCCCACTTCTGACTTACCATAATGTCGTTTTTCTTCACCCTCCTTCATTACACAGGGTTAACTTTCATATACAATTTGAACGTGGAATAGAATCATCGTCAATAATCGCTGTGAATTTTTCACAAGGAAAGTATTATGTAATAGGAACCATCCTTCATTTCGATTTCAGATGGTTGAAGAAAAACAGAACGAATTCGTTAGTCATGAACACCGTATTCGGCACAAAGAAGCAATACATGCAACAATGAAGAAATCAGGTGAGAAGAATGAAAACAATACCTAAATCTGCCAATTTGATCCCTATCCTCAGAGGAAGATATTCACCACTTGTAAGGCGGTTGGGTGTGTGTTTGATAACCGTAATGTTCATGTTGACAATTACTGTATTTCTTCCCACCTCTTCAGATTCCGGCACAGTCTCAAGCTCTCCAACTGAGGGGAACTACGATTTCACTCTGAAAAAGGAATATGTGGACGTCTTCATCCAGAAGGACGGCAGTATCGATATTTATTACCACTTTGAGTTTGTCAACCGAGGATACCTGGACGGAGTGGATGTGGGCCTTCCTAACCGCTTCTATGACAAAGATTCCGCTCGGGCAGAGATAACGGTAGGCGGATCCACCTACGATGCAGAGGAGATCAGGAAATCACCCTATGTCTATATCGGGCTTGCAGTGGAATTCGATAGCGTCACTCAGGCCCTGGTAGAGCAATTCGGAACCCAATTCAGTCTGGACTTCTATGTAAACAATCCCCATATGGTTTACAAGAACGAGCTAAAAGATGGCACCGTGGGGATCAGATTCCGACCTACCTGGTTCGATCCCGAATTCCAATGGGGGAGCACTGGGGAACTGAGATGCAGAGTATACTTTCCCGAGGGTTTTAATGATACCTCCCAGGCCGTATATCTCAGGGGTCACCAATGGGACAGTATCGGGATTGACAATGAGACCAATCTGCTCATGGCGAACTGGACCCGGTTTTTCGTTGACCCCAATGACCAGGAAGACGGGGACCTGGATGTGGGCGTTGGATTTCCAAAAGAATATGTTGACAAATACTATGAGCATAATCTCTGGGAGAAATTTGGGAATGCATGGTATTTCATCAAATTCCATATCGTGACCATACTCATTGGGGGCTTCTTCATCTTTGGAATTGTGGCAGTTTTCGTGTTGCCGGTGATCCATGCGAAGAAGAGGGCTAAGGATTATTTTCAACCAAAACTCTGCGTAGCTGGGGCAGGTCCAAGGAAACGATTGAATGTCGTGGAAGCAGCCATCATTCTTGAACGTCCACTGAATCAGGTGCTAACTATGATTCTGTTCAATCTTGTACAGAAAAAGAGAGTGTCGATCGATAGCCGGAAGGAACCTATGCGACTCAGGAAACTGCATGCTATTGGGACCACTAAATTCGAGAATAAATTCCTGAATGCTATTGAACACAATGGCCGTAAATGTGTCAAAGAAGAAGTGGGAACCCTTAACAGGGATCTTCTCAAAGATCTCCTGGTGAAGCTTGTGAAATCCACTCAAAAGAAGCTCAAAGGTTATGATTACAAGGCAACGAAGCAGCACTACAAATCAATCCATAAACATGCCTGGCTCAAGGTCAAAGCCGCCAATACTCCTAAGGAGTTCGCACAGCAATTCTCAAAGTGGTCCCCATGGATGATGCTGGAAGAGGATTTTCCAGATCGATTGGAGAAGGAGGCAATAAATTATCCCCATACCCCATATGACAACCTGAATTGGCACTACTGGATTCATCATGACCACGATTCACTTACAGATTCACAGGACCGGGTGACCGTGCCTGTCGACTTCAATGACATCATGTCGGATTTCATTGAACTGGTGAAGGATGCCAACGGGCATATGGTGGATGGCATTTCAGACTTCGGAGCTGAGGTCACCAAAGTTACTAATCCGGTTCCCGTGAGCTCAGGAGGGAGCGGGGGATACAGCGGCGGGGGCTGTGCCTGCGCCTGTGCATGTGCCTGTGCAGGAGGTGGCAGGTGATGATTGCTAAATTTCAGGGGAAGGAGGAATTCCGGGGTCATCGTTTCCACTTGAGAATCGATGAATCGGGATCCGGGGTCTTGATGATTGATGCGTCGAAGCTCATTTTCCTCAATGGAACAGCGGTGGATTACGTGAAATGCATTCTGAGTTGGCAGGATGAGCGGAGAAACGTGAAACATATGAGGAAGTTGTATCGGAAGCTCTCCAAGGCTCAGGCACGGGATGATTTCCTGCGAATCAGGAATCAATTATTGGAGTATGTAAAGGGTGAGGAAACCGCCATCGAGATCATGATGAACGATGATTACTCCATTGGGGCCCAGGGATTAACCGCACCCTACCGTATGGACCTTGCACTGACCTATCATTGCCAGAATGATTGCGGTCACTGCTACAACGAGAATCGTGAAATGCGGATTATTTCCAATAATACTATTTCGAATGATGTTCCTGCGATTGAGGATGTTTCCAATAAGGATATTCTGGATGATGTTCCTGCGATTGAGGGCGCTTCGAATAAGGATATTCTGGATGATGTTCCTGCGATTGAGGGCGCTTCGAATGAGAACACAACTACGAATCACGGGTCGGACATTTCCGACGAACAATCCCAGAAAGAGGAGGGGGCAGGGGAGCTCACCCCGGAGGAGTGGGAAGATGTGCTCGAGACTCTCTGGGACTATGGAATCCCTCACATCGTATTTACTGGTGGGGAACCAACTATGAGCCCGCATCTTTCCGCTCTCATCAGGATCTCCGAAGAATTGGGCCAGATCACCGGACTGATCACAAACGGCAGGAAGATGCGTGAACCAGGCTATTTAAAAGGACTCGTCGATGCTGGTCTGGATCATATACAGATTACCGTACTTTCTCACAGAGAATCGGTCCACGATTCCCTTGCAGGAAGTGAAGGTGCATGGAAAGAGACCATGGAAGGTCTGAAAGTAGCACTGTCGGAGGACCTTTATGTGGTGACCAATACAACCATTTTGCGATCAAACATCGAGGAAATGGAGGATACCTTGCTCTTTCTCATCAAATTGGGTGTGAAGAACATCGCCTTTAACAGCATCATCCGCTCCGGTAATGGCAAGCATGTGGAAGGGGTTGATTTCGCTGAGCTTCATGAGGTGCTCATTGATTTGGAGTTTATAGCCCAGGAGCACGACATCAATCTGGTGTGGTACACACCGACTCCGTACTGTGAACTGGATCCCGTGAATCTTGGGTTCGGTGTTAAACAGTGTACGGCCTGCACAATCAATATGGCTATCGAACCGGATGGGTCCGTCCTCCCGTGCCAGAGCTATTATCAATCCCTGGGGAACATCCTCAAGGACCAATGGGAGGACATATGGGATCATGATATCTGTAAGAAAATACGCGATCGCAGCTATGCTCCCGAAAAATGTAAGGAGTGCGAGATGCTGTCAATGTGTGGTGGGGGTTGTCCTCTTTCCATTGAACACGGGGATTATCTCTGTATGGATCGGAGTTCCAGTGGTTGAACCTTTCTTGACGTCATCGGCTACAATAGCAAAGGAGCATTCCTATTTCCTGCCCAGTGCATAGAATATTGGATTGAACTGGAACAGCGATCCGCCTGTCAGAGCACGGTCCCATTCCCGCCGGTATCCTTCCAGGTCGTCTTCATCCAATCCTGTGGTCATTTGGAGCCATTTCCATTCACCCTTGGATTCCTTTCTCAATGCCTCCAGTCCCCAGACTCCCTGATGAATTCCCAGCTCGGGTTCAATTCCGTTTCGGGTGAAGAGCTGTTGGAGTTTCCTCCCTATGAAAGGATCCCCTCCTCCCCCTTTCACCCCTTCTATCACAAGGTTCTTCAGCCCCTCCAGTTCTTTTGGATGATCGATCCGTGCCCCGAAGTCGGGTTCAGCGAAACAGATGACCCATTTCTTTGCCACTCGCACCATTTCCCGCACTACCTTGTCAGGATCACGGACCCACATCAGAAGGAATGAGCAATAGACCACTTCAAATTGATCATCATCGAAAGGCAAATGATCTGCATCTCCCAATAGAACATCAAAATCTTGTTGATGACCAAGGGCAACCATGTCCCAATCCCAATCCACTCCTCTGATATCCAGTTGTGATCCAAGGATATCCATGACATACCCAGGTCCGCACCCTACATCCAATGCCGTGGGTTTTCCATCCGTTCCTCCACGTTCTCCTCTGATTCCTTCATCCTCACGCTCATGAAGAATCCATCTTTTTATCAGCCACTGGTAACTTTCTCTCAACCACTCAGATTGTCGCCTTAAGTGCCTTAGTAACACTGAATCCGGATCATTCATCGGATGTGCTTCACTCATTTCAATCATGCCCGATTTCATTTCACACAACTGGTTGTTCTACATTTCTATTGCTACACCGATTCTCAGGACCCCGTTCGTTTCTTTCACTACTCATTTATTTCCCATACACCGAGCAGGACTCCTTCTCATAGCCTGCCTCAGCAGGGTCAACATGAACTTTTACCACCGCAAGGAATTCCCGCTGGACCTCCAGCATCACTCTGTCTGCAATTTCATGGGCTTCAAAGATGGTGAGGTCTCGGTCGACCAGGATATCCAGAGAGATGGATCTGACAGAGATATAATCATGAACAAGGATGTCGTGAACATCAAGGACTCCCTTTTCCTTCAGTGCCATCCTGCATATAAGGTCAACGGTTTCCTGCGAGGGCGCATGCCCGAGGAGGGTGCTGCTTGTTTTCCTGATGAAGGCGATCCCGGTCTTTATGATGAGGAGTGATACCAGGATTGCGGCTATTCCGTCCACCGCAGGGATCCGCTCGGAGAAGATGATCGCAAAGGCCACACCAATCGAGCTCAGAGCATCGGTCCGATGGTGCCATGCATCTGCCTCCAGTGTTTCACTCCCTATTTCCTTGCCAAGCTTGATCGCATATCGTGCAAGCCATTCCTTCGAGAGGGCAGTGAGCAGGACTATGACCGCTACCCACACCTTCGCCTCTCCATGACTCCCGGAATGGATGGCCCGTATACCTTCCATGAATAGTTCGATTCCCGCCACAACGAGCATGATCGAGATGATGAGGGTGGCAATGGGTTCCCAGCGTCCGTGTCCGAAGGGGTGTTCCGGGTCAGGCTTCTTTGCGGCAGCCTTGAAGGAGACAAGGATCACAAGAGAAGTGGAGATATCGGAAAGGGTGTGGAACGCATCGGCCGTGAGGGCGATGGAGGAGATGAGGATTCCCAGTGAGATCTTAATGACAAAAAGAAAAATATTCAATCCCGTACTGACCATGGCCTCCTTGTTCGCGATCCGCTTTCTCTTTTGCAATAGGTCATTGTCGATGATCCCGGCTGGACCCGTGAAGCCGTTGGTATTAGGCTTGGAGTAATTTGTTTGGCTGGCCGAATCTTTTTCCACTACCATTAATACAACAATACCCTACCCTATATAATAATGTCGAATCAAACCTGGACAATTTTCCGGAATCCACATGTCGAACGTACAGATATCCTTGGGAAAAAATTCAATTCAACAGCTACAAACGACACAATTGAAAAAATTCCGATCCCGCGAATGTTCCTCATTTATATTACGTATCGCTGAACATATTTTTCAGCTCGCGATATCGGGTCCTGATCGTGGTATCCGTAACCCCGGTGATGGAGGTGATCTCTTTTTGCGTCACTTTCTTTCCTCCGATCTTCGAGGCGAGATAGATCAATGCGGCTGCGACACTGGCTGGTTCCCCACCAGGGATCCCTGTTTTCAGGGCCCGTTTCAGGAGTTCCCGGGCCTTCGTTTCGATCTCAGGTGTAAGATTGAGTTCACTGGAATATCTGGAAATATAATCAAGCGGCGTGGGGATCGATCTTTTCAGTCCCATCTCCCTCAAAAGTAATCTGTAGGCTTTTCCCACGCGCTTCTTTGCATTTACAGGATGGATATCATCCATAACCACCTGTGCAATATCCTCCAGAGTGTAGGGGAGGGAATAGTACCGGCATCCGGCATAGATCGAGGCAGCGGACAGTGCACGCGCATCCCTTCCAACTGTGATCCGCTTGTGAACAAGATCCGAATAGAGATGGAGAGAGAATTCCCTTGCCGGGCGGGTGATCTCAAGTCGTGAGGTAATGGCGCTCATATACCCAAGCATGTGGTTCAGGTTTCGTCCTGTAGTGGAGGTGAACTTGGTGAACCGTTCGGTCTTTCGCAATCTGTGGATCTCCAGAAGACGGTGTGAAGAGAACCGGTTGCCATTCCCATCACGGAAACCCGGGGTTATCTCCGTACTTGGGCCCATATCCCCGGTTGGTCCGAACTGGGAATGGGAATCAAGCTCCGAGAAGGAAACACTGTCGTTGGAGTACAGTGAGAATTCATTGCAGATAATGCCACAGTCCGAGCAGTAGATGTCGCCGTTCGATATATCCTGAACAAGACGGCCCTGCGAACATTCCGGACATTCATGATTTCCTATTCGGGTCACAGCTAATTCTTGCCGGATGAGTATATTAAAGGAGATTGGTTTCCTCTTTTACAATTCGATTGCGAATCTCTGGCGATCTGATATCTTTGCGAACCTGGTTTACCTCCTCATATCCCTGAAAAATCCTTTCAAGCGTGGCGCGACGAGGACCATTAATTGACATCGCGGGAGGCAAGGATGTTGATTCCGAAGAAGAGGAGGACGAACACCACCAGAATGATCACGGACATCGATACTTCCATTGGGATCACGAACTCATCCTCGAACCTGTCAAGCAGTCCCATAGATTCCATTGCATTGGGCACATATCGTTCGACAAAGGGAAATACCGCACACCTGATATGATAGAAGAGGGTGTACTGGGAAAGGAAAATGCCTAGGGAACCCATGAACATCTCCCAGATCATGAGATAGGAGAGGCCGATGAACACCGGTCTTCGTTCGATGGTGCCGATTGTGGTGAACACCGCCCCATAGGCTGCCACCGCAAGAAATAGATCGAAGATGCAGACCCCCAGGAGGAGGAGATAGAAGATGATGAGGTCGAAAGAGAGTACATAGGAGAACGAAAAATAAATGAGGATCAGGGGGATGGAAAGCATGGTGGTCATGGCGATCAGGTAACCCCCGAACTTATAGAGGACAAGTTCAGCCTTTGCCATGGGAGTGGTGAGGTACAACGCCAGGGTTCTTCTTT
The DNA here is from genome assembly GCA_964613025.1 of uncultured Thermoplasmata archaeon. GTDB lineage: Archaea > Thermoplasmatota > DAOVMN01 > DAOVMN01 > DAOVMN01 > CAZTGJ01. The sequence goes on from CAZTGJ010000097.1 coordinate 7,231, forward strand.
CTGTCTCCTGTGAAATCAGAGATATCCCGTATACCATGGCAATGAGGGGCACAATGAATTTCATATATAATTGAACGTATACGAACAGGAAATTCTCCAGTACCTTCCGCTCCTTGTGACCCTGAGAAATGATGTTAATTACTTCGGTTGCATTCGCTTCCGGATCCTTTGCCTCAAGGGTTCTGCTGCTGAAGACCTCAAGCCTGGTTTCGGAATCGAATTCCTTGGAATGATTCTCAGTGGGAATATATAGGGAGTAATTCACTTCCTCGTTGGCACTGACATTGAACCAGTCTGTTCGGTATTCGATCCCCTGAAGTGTGACTCTCACCCAGAATTCTTTCTTGATGGAGGCAGTATTGTTGATGGTACCGGTTATGGTGTATCCTTCCCTCTTTTTCGATATGTCCTTCGGAAGACTGATTTCAGCGTCCAATGAGGTTGTGAAGGTATCCTCCAGGGAAATAGAATGCCACCATCCAAGGTCGGAAAAGCGAATTATTTCATAGTATCCGGTCTCGACCATCTCTGAGCTCAAATTTCCGATACTGAAAGAGAACTCAAGGAAAACACCATCCCTGTCGCCAATAGGATAGTAGGAAACATTGAACATTTCATCCAGTATCACAGGCAGAGGAAATTCGATTCTGACCGTGTCCGTACGTGCAACCAGGAACTCCTGATAAATGCTGTATGGGGTGATCGTTCCATTTCCCTCATCGACATTGAGGGTTACGTTCACAATAAATCTGGCGTCAAAGAAATTGTTGTTCGTAAGATTGACTACCACGGTATTTTGAAAATCTGCGACAAAGGTGCCGGGATACTCCAGATGCCCACTATACAGAGTATCATAGTTCAGAATGAATGTCCTTTCCTCGGAATGGTTGAGAAATTCTTTCCGTACGATATCCATGCTGAATATACCGTTCCGGTGATAGGTCGTATTCCCCTGGTAGACGATCTTGTAATACACCAGGAACTCCTTGTCAAATCCCAGACCCGTGAAATTCCTTGGGAGGTCCAAAGTGAAGTTTATTATGTCCAGGTCCCGGTTGAACTCTAATGTATGCGAGTCTAGTAACGCATCGTTTTCCGCCAATTTCAGATCAGTAACAATTCTGGTGGCATTTCTCGGGTTGGCGATGGAGAGGTACAGAATGTTATCCGCATCCGGGGTCAGCATCGATGGATAGCGTATGGTCAGGGGCATGAATTCCGTTTCCTTTCCCACATGCAGGTCCTGGGTTCTTTGATCGATGACTGTCGGATTTCTAATTTCTATGTTGTCTATCCATACCGCCTGATTCCTTCCCCCCATGATCTCATCAAGATTGAATTGATCAAAATCCAAACCTGTCAGATCGATCTCATCGGGAAGGAGTCTCCCTGAAGAAATGGAGTTGTTCACATAGATCTCTATCGTGATGTACGTCGTCCCGATCTTGAAATCATCCATAAGGTACGTGATAGTGAATTGATGTGGTTCCGTTGTCGAATTAGTATCGTTCGGAGATGATTCGTTTCCCTCCACCTGGGAGTATGCCACATATGGAGCGACATTCATGATCCCGGTTGTCACCCTGATCCCCCCCGCCCCCAGTTTCGCGTTGCCGATCGTAATATTCACAGCAACCTGTTGGGTCGTATCACCCCGATTCAGAATACTCCCATCAAACGTGAAATTCCCGGAATTTGGCAAGAATTCTGGAACACCCACAAAGCAGAAGATATCCGAAGTATCCCGAACATTCTCGATCTCCACCTCATGGATGTCCTCATTATCGGAAAGGTAACCCGACCAAATGAGCCCTATGATGATGGGAATGATCGAAATAAGCGCCACAAGGACCGTATTCTTGTCCCGTACCATTTCCCGAACCGTCTTCATGAGAATGGCAGTTCCCCTTGTGTTCGCATGATCCAAGATGTTCTGGACTAATGAATGGTCCATGTCGGGCGTAGTGAGGCATTAGTATTTATGTATTATGGGATTGAAAATGAACCGGTATTTATCGCGTCAAATTTTTATAGCTTATAGAAAACAAGGACGACCATGCAGAAAACCACAACCATCCTGGTAGGCTTGATTATTTTATTAGGCCTTCCCGGGATTCTTTATTTCTCGCTCTTTGCACCGGATGATGACGACGATGGACCGGCAATAGAACCTGGTCCCTTCGATTTCGATGAGCCCACACCATCGACCACCTTCTATCATTTCGATGGTGGAGTGAATGCTTCGGTGGCAGTTCTCAATGGGACCGTAAACCTCTCAGGCAACAATAATCCTCTGTGGGCCGAGGGAACCTATTACAGTATCGGAACCACCACCTTCGAACCCACAATAGGATCCACCTCCACCGGAGCACTTTTTATGACAAGTCACCGTGGTCTTGGGGAAGGTACCCATATCTTCCGTACACAGGATCAGGGACAGACCTGGACGGATGTAACCCCGAATCCCGAACCGGTTGCTAACAGCAATGATCCTTATCTTTATGTGGACCCCTGGACAGACCGGGTCGTCAAGTTCGATATGCATGCACTTCTGGGAATGACCTTCGAGTTCTCAGATGACGAAGGGGAAACATGGAGCCCACCCAATGTGGTTACCGGAGAGAGCCCCCAGGATCACCAGACCATCGCTTCCATGCCCCCGCCTCCGGGCTTTATTCTGGAGAATGCCATGACCTATGAGACCATCTACGTCTACAGTATCAATACGGGTCTGCAGGGAGGAGGGGTAGGAGGTTCCTACGGTGAGAACAGCATCGACGGCGGGATCACCTGGATTCACCCCGAGGTTCCTCACTACGAGATCGGAAAGTCCCCGGCAAGCGGTCTTTCGGGTCATCTCGTTGGAGCAAACGACGGTTCCATCTATCGTGGTCAGCCAGCCCAAGATGGACCGGCAGCCTACCGGAGCCTTGACGGAGGATTCACCTGGACCGAACATGTCCTCTCCACCGAGACAGGATCGTTTACCCACGAGGTCGCCATCGGAACTGACGAGGAAAGCAATGTGCATGCCTTCTGGATAGGCGACAATAAGCTACCATATTACACTTTCTCCAGCGACCAGGGAGATACATGGAGGGACGCAATCATGGTAGCCCCGCCAGGAGTGACCGGAACCGGTTTCCCCACCATTGCAGGAGGGGCTGACGGACGTGCTGCCTTTGCCTACATCGGGCAAAATGGCGATGGGCCCTGGTCCGGATATGTCGGAGTGATCACTGACAGCTATGCAGACGATCCGCTCATCACCACCGTTGCTGTAAATCTGCCTGATGACGTACTAGACCCAACCCCGGACTGCGGGTATCGCAGGTGCGGCGGTTTCGGGGATTTCATTGACATCACCATTGATCCGGAGGGACGCCCATGGGCGGCAATGGCACATAACCCAAGCGGAGAAACCGGAATCGTGGGAACGTACACAACAGGCCCGGCACTGCGTGGAGATCTGGAACTCCTGTCTCCTTTGCCCGTAAGAGTTCAGTGATCTGAAGCCCTCCTACACTGGAAAGTACACATTTCAC
>CAZTGJ010000098.1:0-10738 GCA_964613025.1 uncultured Thermoplasmata archaeon
CAAAATGTTAAACCTGACTGAAGTATCTCTCAAAATCCTTTCGGAGATACTGTGACATTGGTTTTTCTCCTGAACTCCTCGATTCGTAAGTAGAGTCAAAGGGGATTTTTCTTCCGATGTTGGAGGGTATTGATAATATTTTTCACTGAAAACATCCTGTATCCTGGAGATCCCATCTGTCCAAGCGTCTTGGGAAAAGATATTTATATTCACTTTCACCCAATTCACAAAGAACAACCCAACGTGGTGAGACCATGGATTTCGAATATTCGCAGGAAGAAGAGGATTTCGATGCATATGTTCAGCAGGTCATCAAAGAGAAGATACATCCCTAGCATTCCAAATGGAGAGCAGAGAATACTACACCTCCTGCATTTTTCAGGATCCTGGGAGAGGCGAGCCTTCTGGGATTCCGGATCAATGAAGATGGAGGAGTATTTCCTATCCCCTGGCTTATGAACATTCATTATTACAAGCAGATCGCCGAGTATTCCGGTGGGCTAGCCATTGCCTCATTTGCTAGCACCCAGCTAGGGATCCAGGCCTTCCAGTTCTTCGGAACCCAACACCAGAGGGACCGGTATCTCATTCCCGGGGTACAGGGAAAGATGATCTTCTCTTTTACCAATACCGAGCCAGGAGCGGGTTCGGATGCCTCCGCCATCACCACCACTGCCGAGGAAAAGGATGGCCATTATCTCATCAATGGGGCCAAGGCATACATCACTAACGGAGATATTGCTGACCACATTGTCTTCACTGCAATCACCCATTCGGAGGAGGAAAAGCAGCACCGCCGCATCTCCATGTTTGTGGTGGACGGAAATACTCAGGGTCTCAGCAGGTCACGACTCAAGAAGCTCGGCTGGAAGCTCTCCCATCTTTCCATGCTCCGGTTCAAGGATGTGAAGATCCCCAAGGAATCCTTCATAGGGCAGGAGAAGCGGGGATTCTATCAGACAATGAAGGTATTCAATAACAGCAGGATCGGTATCTCGGCCCTTGCACTGGGAACATCACTGGGCGCCTTCAGGATGGCCTATAATCATGCCAAGAGGAGGAAAGCATTCGGGAAGCTGCTCATCGACCACGAATCCAAGAGGAACGAGTTCGCCGAGAATATCACCAAACTTCAGGCCGGTTGGCTTCTGGTTCAGAAGGCTGCGTATCTCAGGGATCAGGGAAAGGAGTTCAGATTCAACTCCGCAATGACCAAACTCTTCTGTACCGAAGAGGGGCTGAAGATCACCCAGTGGGCCACCGAGACCTATGGAGCCCGGGGGGTTATCGAGTCACTTCCCGTTTCACAATATCCCCTGGATGCGAAGGCGGCCACCATGGGGGAGGGAGCGCCTGAGGTGCAGAAGAAGATTATTGCCGGTAATATCGAGGAACTTCTGGAAAATCTGTGATACTCCAAGATTACCCCGATAATAAGGATTACCTGTGGATAATCTATCGATGCGATGCAACAAAATTGTCAATAAGCTGACGTGAGATACTAAAACGTCCCGGGATCTTCGGCAGTTCATCCACCCCGAACCAATCTGCCTCCAATATCTCGTTGTCGTCAATTTCTATCTCACCAGATCCGTCTTCATATTCGGCAGTGAATCCGATCATAAGTGAATGTGGGAAGGGCCAGGACTGGTTTCCGAAGTATCGGATATTCGTTACCCCGATCCTCACCTCCTCCATCACCTCCCGTTTCACGCACTCCTCCAAAGACTCGCCAGGTTCAACGAAACCTGCCAATACGCTGTAAAACCCGCTTCTGAACTTGGATGATCTGGCAAGCAGGATTGTGTTATCCCGGGAAATAGCCACGATGACAGCGGGAGAAACTCTCGGATAGTACACTTGATCGCATAAAGAACACTTCTTGACCCGCTCCTCGGTTCCTGTCCTCGTTGGGGACCCGCATCTTCCGCAGAACTGATGGTCACGGTCCCAGGTCATGATCTGGTATGCCCGTCCAACGATCATGAACCACTCCTCATCCAGGGTAGAGAAAAGTTCTCTCATGGTCAGGAGGTCATATCCCTCGGCCGGAGTGAAATCCTTGGCAAGCTCCAGAGCATAACAGGAAATCCCATCAAGCTTTCCGAAGTGGTGATGCCTCACAATCGCTTCCTCGATCCCCTGCCCCACCCCTCCTTCTTTATCCAGTCGGGGTACGGAAATTTCTTCATCGTTCCTGATTACCAATAGTTGTTCGTTCGTGAATGCAAACCACCAGGCTATCTCATCCATTGGACCATCGGGTAAAAATGAAGGTTCAAATTCCATACGGTCAGCACCGATGTTCATCGTAATAAAGTTCACACTTCCAGGGATACATACGATCATCAGTAAAAATTCCTTTTGGGGAGAGGGCGGGGGTTACGGTGTGGGGGGTGGGGTAAAGGGTTGAGGGATATGGAGGATAAACACTACCAGATATTCATCCGGGTGCAGCTCATGGGAGGTAGTCTCGAACGGGATCTTCTCCGTCTGTGGCTGTGAGTTTCCCCGCAACCGACCAAACCAGGTTTGCAGGTGTTTTCGGCACTATCTTTCATGAAACCGCTATCAATGGACTTATTTAAAGAGTTATACCCTAACGGAAATATGATGTATAGATACTTCTACCAAATTACATGGGGGAAGGGGGGGTGGGAGGCGACGAAATGGAATGACGGCGCGGGCGTTGAATGAATAGTGAATGAATATTGAAGGAAGGGAGGGGGTGGAGGAGGAAGTTGCTAAAAATCGATAAAGCTTCCACACCCGGTCAGCACAATATGTGAGATGAGAAAGAAAAATAATAAGGAAAATCGGGATAAAAAATAATGTGGAAAAAAAGAATAAGAAATAATAAGGAATGAAAGTAAAAACTGAGAATGTAAATGAAATAAAATAGAAAAGATGGGTCGAAAGACCCGGAAACATTATGCGTTCAGATCGGACATGAGCTTCTCGATGTCCAGACCATGGGCCCGGGCACCTTCCTCAACGGTCTCATAATGGGCTGCCATGCATCCGATGCATCCCAGTCCGTGTTTCTGGAACACTGAAACCGCGTTGGGGTTCTTTTCGATTATTTCCATGATGGACATGTTCTTGGTGAATTTGCTTGTTGCTTCTTCTGTCATAATAATGACCTCCTGACATCCTTTACGATGCAGTTTGGGGTGTGGTGAGCAGAGGATTCATTTATTCTTTTCGACGAAATAATTTCATGACGTGAAAAGGTGACCGAATTTGATCATTTTTTCAATTTCTTGTATGAAATCATCTTATCGCCGAATGAAGCACTGAGCCAATCCTGCTCGATATTGTTATTTCAGTCTTTATCCCTTTCTTATAAATAGTTTTCACCGATTTTTGTAAACCACTATTATTAGATCCATTTGTCACCTATTTTCTAATCCATAAATTATCTATGAGGAATGGCTCTCCACCTTCCCTTCCTGTGCCCCCCACTCCCCAATGAATGGTTTTCCAAAAATACAGATAAAAAACAGAAAAATGTGCCTGATAATCCGGCCTTTCATTGGTTTTATTCCATCTCTACAAAGGTTTTTCCCAAAAATCATTTAATAAGGCACACATAATGTTCGACACGGTGCTTGGGGAAAGATCAAAAGTGATTACACTGCCTCAAAGGTTTTTTGGTCCTCCTCTACTACGTTCTCCACAGTGGTGCCCGGGCACCTTTCCTCCATTTTTTAACGCATGTCACTTACAACACCTGCAATCCTATTATCCTCCCGGTTTCTCTCAAAAGTTGATATTGGGTAGATTCAAACCATCCAATGATACCTCGTCCGAACCGCCGATGAGCAGTGTCTGACATTGGCAGTATGGTGGTATTTTTACATTAGATAATGTTTAAATAATAGTTGGCATGTATATATGACGTATTTGTATGGCAGATAACCGGTCTTATTCAGCGCATATGTACGAGGATTCCGAAATTAGATTTTTTTCACTGCTATACAACATCAATGCACATGTTCTCAATGCAAATAGTATCAATTTACCGCGTCACAAAACCAAAATTCCCGATATGCAACTCTGCAGTTTATTTTCCTTGCATTGCTTTAATCATCATGTAATACCCATACAATCGGGATGGGGTGATTAGTTCATGACGCGAGCTGCTGATCAATCCCAGGAGTATAATTCATCCGGTGTAGCCGGAGATGGTGTTTCAGGTGTTCACCATACCGGGAGTTTGTCAACGGAGTTCAAGCGGGGGAGGAAACCCAGAGAACCCCTGCCCCAGCTCGGCAGGGTCATCGAACGGTATGGTACGGTAACTATCTTCGAGACTGACAAGAATATGCCATTGTACTATTCCAACGCACAACCTGAACCCTCCTCGTATGGCAACCTCAAACCACTCCTTCTTGACGACCATCTCGAGGAGGTCATGCTCGTGGATGAATCCAAGAGCGTGATCGTGTATCACAAGGACTGGGGTATGTGTTTTACCAACATCTATCTGACCAATGAGGAATCCACAGCCATCATCGAACGGATCGCATCCTATGTGGGTAAAAAGGTGGATATCGAGCATCCACTTCTGGACGGGAGACTGCCGGACGGGAGCAGGGTGAACGCCACCGTCTTCCCGGCATCACCCGATGGACCGACCCTCACCATCAGAAAGTTCAGAAAGGACCCATTTACCATCGTGGACCTCGTCAGTTTCAAGACCCTGGATACACGGGCCGCTGCATTTCTCTGGATGGCGGTGGAGGGTCTTCAGTACAAAGCGGCAAATATTCTCGTTTCCGGTGGAACAGGGAGTGGGAAGACCACCACGCTGAACGTTCTTGCCATGTTCATACCCAAGGACCTCAGGGTGATCACCATCGAGGATACTGCGGAACTCCAGTTCGAGCATGAGCACTGGATACGGCTCGAGGCTGTTCCGCCAGCTCCGGAAGTGGATGAAGTGAGCATTGATACCCTTTGCAAGAACACGCTTCGAATGAGACCTGACAGACTCGTTGTGGGGGAGGTGCGGGGGAAGGAAGCAAAGACCATGTTTACTGCCATGAACACCGGTCACGACGGTACACTTGGAACGGTTCACGCTAATACTGCACAGGAGACAATTACCCGTCTTACCAGTGATCCGATGAATGTCTCACCACAGATGCTCACCGGTCTTGATCTGATCGTTATGCAGACAAGATTGACCATCGACGGGAAGCCAGCCCGAAGGATCACCGAGATCGCGGAAGTGGGAGGACTTGAGGAGGATCGGCCCCGGCTCAATCTTCTTTTCAAGTGGAACGGGGCAACCAAACGACTGGAATCAACGGGGATACCAAGCAAGATACGAGAGAAGATCACCGAATCTTCCGGCATATCTCTGGGAGATTTCGACAGGATAATGGACAACCGGGAGGAGATCCTGAAACACCTGGCTTATAAGGGCTATCGGACAAAGGAACAGGTCTCAGGTTTCATTCAATCCTATTACCTGAATGTTCGCAATGTCCAACCTGGGAACCGGCTTCTGGATCACTATGCCGGGGTCAAGATATTTCACGATGGCTCACACGATGTTTCAACGTACATGGTCACTGAGCCAATGACCGATCCTGTTTTCGGGAAACTCACTTCACTCCTTGCGGATCCCAATCTCGAAGAGATCATGTACAACGATCATCAGCATCCGGTGAAAGTCTATCATCGGGCTCATGATATGTGTGATACAAACATTTTTATCACTAGTGAGGAGATCAATCACATCATCAAATTTCTGGGAAAATTCGTGGGCAAACCCATCGATGTCGCTCATCCACTCCTGGACGGGAGACTGCCTGACGGAAGCCGGATCAACGCCACCCTCCCACCCGCCTCCCCCAATGATCCCACCCTCACCATCAGAAAGTTCAGGAAGGACCCTTTCACCATCGTCGACCTCATTAAATTCAACACCATGGATATCGAGATCGCCACCAGTCTGTGGATGTGGGTTGAGGGTCTCGGTCAAAAACCCTCCAATATTCTTATAGCCGGCGGTTCCTCCTGCGGTAAGACAACCACACTCAATGTCCTGGGAATGTTCATCCCTGCCGCCGAACGGCTCATTACCATCGAGGATACCTTGGAACTACAGCTTCGTCACGAACACCTTGTCCGTCTGGAATCCATTGTTCCGGATATGGAGACCGGAGAGGGGGAGGTCACCATGGATGATCTGCTCAAGAACTGTCCGAGGATGCGACCGGACCGAATTCTGGTGGGGGAGGTGCGGGGTGGGGAGGCAAAGACCATGTTCAATGCAATGAACACCGGAGTGGATGGATTTCTGGGAACGGTTCACTCAAATACCGCTCAGGAGACTATCACCCGTCTCACTAGTCCTCCCATGGAGGTTCCCGTGGTCATGCTCAAGGATCTCGATCTCATCGTTATACAGCAGAGGATGACGATCAATGGAAAGGCCATGAGGAGAATCACCGAGATCGCCGAGATGGCGGGACTTGAAAAGGACAAGCCCAGGCTCAATACCATTTTCACCTGGGACCCCAAGAGCGACAGAATGATAGCCACCGGAATCCCGAGCAAGCTCAGGGAGAGGATGTGTGAGATTACGGGAATTACCATTAATGAATACGAACACATAAGGAACACCAGAAAAGCCATCATTCAGTATCTTATGGACACTAATGTACGGGACAGCGATGCAGTCAGCGAGATCATCCAGAACTACTATGACAGCGTGGATGAGAAAAAGTAGTCCCTACCCTTCGAATCGGAGAATCCTTTTCGGGCATTTCATTGGTATGTTTTCCTTGGGAGTTGAATCCCCTTCCAGAAGGCGTCCCGGGATAGTACATAACAGATGAAAAGCAGCAATACGAGGTCGATGAGGAGAAACACCGGAACAGACCATGGGTAGCTGTCATATATCTTGTCGAAGTCCCCTCCGTGATCATAGAATATGTCCGAGATCGTGTAGCTAATGATATCCGCCAGGAAGAGAACGATCCCCCAGATGAGAGTGAAGGCTTCCTGGAAAGGATGTCCCTTGAAACGCCATACATGGAACAGCATGTAACCGCCAACGAGGATATTGGCCAGTACTCCTGACAGATGTACGATGAAAAGATCCCTCTCATTATTAATTCCCCTATAGTACACTGAAGCACCGCTCAGCGAGAATTTATATCCCGTAACCTCCCCTCCCAATAGTGTTATGGCAACGGCATGTCCCAACTCATGGATCACCACCATCAACGGAAGGAATAGGATGACCACTGCAACAGCCAGAGCCATATAGAGGAGGGTCTTCGTTTTATCTACCGGGGGTTTCCGTGGGGAAATTTTTTTCTTCGCTTTTTCTCCAGCCGGCTCCAATCCTATCCGTTTCCCTGTTTCAGCTACCAAGGTGTGGGATGAGGGTTGAGGTGTGAGCATTTTTTTTCCCATGTTTCTATGAAATATCTGATTCGTTATATTTTTTTCCTATTGGGCAAGCCATTTACGGCGACTGTAACCCCCTCTTCCCCCCTGCATTCTTGTTAAATTGATTTTGTCTTCATTAAAACGTATATCCTTCAGGAAGCTCATCTTCAGGCGTCCCCACCGGAACCCAGTACATATCCATGATCGTATAGGTTGGATTTCCTGTATTGAAAATTGGAACAACACGCATCCCAATACGAGGTTCCCCCACTGCGAGATACCCCATGAGTATGGTCACAACGCGATAGAATTCCACATATTTTTCAAAATATATTATAGGGGCCTCATTTGTCCTGAAATACACTGAAAGAGTATTCATTTGTCCTCAAATACACTGAAGGAGGATTCATTTGTCCAAAAGTAGATGATGGATAGATTCATCGGTCTTTTCAATACATAATTGCGGATTCAAGCAGTGGAGGAAATACCCTTGAGGAGAGGATGTAGGTTACTGCAATTCGAGGGGGTGGCGAGTAAAGTAATAAAAGAAAATACTTTGGCTGGGGAGGGGGAGGGTGGGGGGGGGAACGAAATGAAACTGTGGGATCAATCCGGTTTGAATTCGGTAGTGGAGGCATAGGGGGGAGGAGGGGAGGAAATGGATTTCCTCCGTCTAATACCGGATAGTAGCGCCATGGAAGCGATTGCAAGCAGAGACATGCTCACTTCGAATGCCGGGATGAAGCTATCATCCTTTTCAACTGGTTCTTCATTATCATCAGACGATTTGTAAACCTCAACGTCAGTATAGGTCACATTACCTTCAACCCAGGGGGCAGTTCTGATGTTTCGAAGATATAACGTGGAACTGTTTAACCCGTCAGGTCGCTCCCAAATGACCATATCATTGAATATCATTGGGTTTGTTGCTTGAGGATGATAACCATCCACCGTTCTTATTACCGCTTGTGTGTTTTGGGAAATGGAATAACCATAGACCGAAGGCGATCCTGCCGGACCATTTCCTCCGGCCCATACCATGATATCACTATGAATCGATGGTTCTTTTTCGTAATCCGAACCTTCGGTTATATCGGCCATCTTTTTTTCAGCGATATCCAGAAGAAAGATATCATGATTCGGATAGTGTAATGTCCCCCCATGATATCCCTCCCACACAACATGATCTCCCCAGAGATCCATTGACCGAATATTTGACGGTTTCCCAGGAATAACCAGCTTCGTTGAATTCGATTGTGCTGCCAGATCATAGACCACAAGGATTGTGGATTCACTCCCCTCTGTCTGATTTTCAGGATCATCAACATAGACCAGCCTGTCATCATGTAACGCAAACGTTCCATCAAAATCAAATAGTTTCACCTGCTCACCGCTCATAATATTGTACATATGGAGTGTGTACGGTTTTTCCAGACTCCCGTTTCCGGAATATTCCGACCAAACGATTCGATCACCAGAGAATTCCATACCTCTGAAATCAATGTCTTCCCACTGGAGGAGAACCTCCCCTCCCTGAACCGGATCATCCACCTCATACATACGGATAGCGTACCATTTCTCGGAGGAGGAACCCCAGTGGTGATACCATACTACCTTCCCATCAGAGACCAATGGATTGGCCAGATATTGGATAGGCTTATTTTCCGATTTCAAACTCCTGCCATCCGAGATCTGTCGGATCGAATCAGGACGGTCGAGATCGAAAAGGAAGACCTCCTTCCCACCGTTCCGGTCGTCCAGCCAGACAATGATATTGTCATCAATGGAGGGATTTGTCTGCTCGGATGGAAACAAGGAAATTACTGTCATATTGTCCGATAGGTCGTAATCGGTCGGGTAGAATTCAGTGACCTTGATGTCGAATGAAACCTCTTTGCTCCAGACACCTTGGTCATCCATAACCTTAAGGTAGACGGTGTGGTTTCCCAGCGAGAGATCGTAATAACGAACGTGCGTCGATGTTCCATTATACAGCTCCCCGTCTATGAATGATCTCCATGCATATTGCACAATCCTGTTTATACCGGTACCGTGCCCCAAAAAATCAACCTTTTGTCCCAAGGCCGCATGGCCAGGTGTCACGCTATCGATCCAGGCGACCGGTATGATCTGGAAAATGGAAAGGCCGTTGCTCCCGTCCGCGACATAGGCGTAGCTTCCGGACACAACACACTCATGGGATGTGGCAGAAGTTCCGTTCCCACCGATAATCTTTGGATCCGTAATTGGTCTCGGGTCCACAATGACGAGTCCGTCCCCCTTTACGGTCGAAAAACAGTAACTGCCTGCAAGACTCACCGAATTGCATTCATCCCCGAAAGTGAGCTGTCCCAGCAATTCCGTATTTCCATTCCAATACACTGAAACGAAATTCAATCCTCCGGATAGATCTGCGATGTACACATCAATGCTCCTCTTTGCAATATCCCAGGCTGAATCGATCTCCGAATTGGTAGCGAATACATCCGGATCTGCCGAGTTACTCACATCAAGTACGACCAATCCTCCGGATCCATCAGCGATATATGCATGATCCCCTTCAACGAGAACTGCATGTGCCTCCCCAGAGGTATCATAATGTCCCACTTCAACAGGATCCGATTTATTTTCGATACTGATGATGACGAGGCCATTTTCTCCATCCGCGATAAATGCATGATCATCAACTATGGCCACACCCTGTGCAGTCCCATTCGTTGCATGCTCGCTGACAAACTCCGGGATGGCATTATTCGACGTATTGAGAATGATAAATCCCTCTTCACTATCTGCAATATATGTGAAGTTCCCTGCAACCGTGATATCTAGAGGAATTCCGGTTGTGTTATTCATTCCTGCTTCTGTGAGTGCATCGGGATCGTGAATATCGACAATCCTGACACCGTCCTGAACACACACATATGCATAGTCTCCCTCTACTGCAACATCAGTAACCTCGGTTTCAAATTGATAGGATGAAATGAACCTGCACTCCATATGATCATCATTTGCCCCGACATTATTGGCACAATTAATGAAGACCATTAGAAGGGATAGCAAAGATATTCCAATCAACAGTCCGTACTTTTTCCATATTCCCGATGACACCATTCTATTTCCCCAGTGATCAATAAGGGACCGTTCATCTCACAGGTGTGTAGGTTATTTTTAAAGTCTACAATTTGAGAGACCCCGATCCAGACATTCCGATTTCATCATCTTGACAAGGTTGATCATTAATATACATTTTGTTCCATCCGGGGTTTCATTTGTATTACCGCCATTGAGGCTTGAATAAGGCATTTTATTGGTCCCTTGGCCACAT
>CAZTGJ010000099.1:0-10621 GCA_964613025.1 uncultured Thermoplasmata archaeon
AGTTTGAATTAGACCCTTGAACGAGAGAAGTTGTCGCCGAAGGCGACTTTCTTGACAGATTTGGAACCATACTGACCTTCAGGAAGGCCCTTTCCCACCTGATGAGGGGTCATAGAGAAACAATACCAGAAGAAGGAGCATGAACACCAGGATCCCGAGGATGACCATCAGGACCCCAAAGACCAGGGGTCCTTCCTCCCACTCCCCTTCCCCCCCACCCCCGTTGTCCCCGTCGGAATCGGATCCGTCGATTTGTGTTATCCATGGACTGAACTCCACCATATCCGTAACATTGTCCCCCTTCCCCTTTTTGTTGGTTTCCGATTGAAACGGTCCAGAGTTCGATCCCCAGTAGTTGTTCCGTGCATCCATGGGAAAATCATCATTATACGTAACCTTGAAGCCATACTCAGAATTGTTATAGATAGAATTATTGTAAGCCATAATATTCCTGCACTTCGACTGGAAGAATATTCCGTTCCTGTTTCCGGCCGCCGTGTTATTCAAAATGATCGCATCATCATTCGAATTGCCTTTGATCCCGCTTTCCCCGTTCCCGACAAAGGAATTATGCCGTATTGATATGTTATCGCAACCGGAAAATTCCATCCCATTCCCCGAATTATTGGTGAATGAATTCCCCAGAACATCAAGGAAATCGGATTGTCTGATATCCAGGCCAGTGCAAGCGACGATGTGGGAGTTGCAAGCGTTGTCTATGAACTGGACGGAAATTCCCTTGGATCGGGGACGGGAGATACATATTCATATACATGGGACACCACAGGCGCTTCTGATGGATCGCACACCATCACGGCAGTTGCCACCGATTCCGCAGATCAGACAGCGGAGGATACCATCACAGTCACGGTACAGAACGTGGAACCGGAACCCACCAATGCAATGCATGTCGATAGTATTGATATGTCTTTCACGAAATTGGGCCGCCGATCATACACCATTAGTACTACGGTGAAGGTCGTGGATGAGAATGGTGGTGCTGTGGATGGTGCAAGCGTGCAGGTGCTCCTTTCCAGTGGAAAGAAAGCCACACTCAGCGGGTTTACCGATACGAATGGATTTGTTACACTGAGCTATGGTCCTACTTCAAAAAGTGGTACCTATACGGCAACCGTCGAGCAAGTATCGAAAACGGATTGGACCTATGATTCCTCGTCGAATGTTGAAACAACCGAGGTTCTCAAGGTGAAGTAACCCTCAAAGCACCATATTATTGAAGCGGGTGAGTTCGGCCCCTCTGATCCCTCCCCTCTACCCATTTCCGTAAGAAGGGAATTCCCAATATGACGCTGGAAGATATTCATCATTCGTCCTCCTCTTCCCTCTCCCTGAATTGGGATCATTTTTGGTTTCCAGGAGGATCTTCCAGAGATTAGAGATGCAGAACCAGGGTTTATGTTGTGCAGACCAGAGAGATATGTTTGTGCAAAATAATGAGATATGTCGAGGGGCATAACATTTTTATCTGTTATCGCAGAGCTGAGGCTATGTGTCTCGCGGTACCCGCTCAGGTAAAAGAGATCAATGGCATTCATGCCAAACTCGATTACGGCGGAATCATCAGAGAAGCCAACATTTCCCTGGTCACACCGAAGATCGGTGATTACGTCATCGTCCATGCAGGGTATGCGATCCAGATCCTGGATCCGGAAGAGGCAGCGAAAACACTTGATGTGTGGAACGAGTATTTCGAGTTCCTTGACAGATTTGATGAAGCATCTGAGCAGGCAGGTGAATCCACCACGGTATCAGATTAATGTAGCGGAACAATTCGAAGGATCACATTGCGAAATCTTCATATTTTGAGAGAAGGAGTTAGAGCGTATGTTTATTGAGTCAGGGTTATCTCTTATGGGGGTTATGGCCATCCTCATACCGATATCCCTTCTCTCGCTTATCAGCCATCATCTTCGTATCCTTGACGGCAGGGGAACGGTCCTTGCAGTTGCCGCAGGCCTGATCATCGGCATCTTTGGTGATCCCTCATGGCTTCTGCTCCTTCTCTTCTTCCTTTCCATCAGTTATATTGTTACAAAGTTCAGATATGCTGTCAAACATGCCAAGGGCGCGGCAGAAGGAAGTGGGGGTACCAGACGCTCGTCCAACGTATTTTACAATGGACTCGTTCCCATGCTCGTTGCCCTGTTCAGTGGATTTCTCGGTGATGATGCAGCCTGGCTCTACATCACTGCAATCTCGGCTGCCGCATCCGATACCTTTGCCAGTGAGATCGGTGTTCTCTCGAACAGAGTGTACATGATAACAAATCCCGCACGGAACAGCTTCACCGCAAATCCGGCAATGCGGATCGTTCCCGGAGTAGACGGGGGTGTGTCCAGTCTGGGGACAGTGGCAGCACTCACGGCTTCAATGATCATATCATTTACAGGGTGGATCCTCATCCCCTGGATGACCGGGATCCCACGTTCCCTCCCCCTCCTTCTCCTTCCTGCATTGTTTGGTTTCATCGGATGTCATATCGACAGTCTTCTCGGCGCTACCCTCGAAGCGAGGAAACTCATCAACAAAGGGCAGGTGAATCTCACCGAGATCTTCTGTGCAACCCTGTTCATGTACCTTATTGTCCTGATCCTATGAGGTTTTGGTGGATGTCCTATGATCGTGCTCATGATTTTTGATGGCTGGGGTCTCTCAGAAGGGATCGATGGAAATGCAATAGCTCAGGCGAATACCCCGAACATGGACTCATGGATGATGGAGTATCCATTTACACGGCTTCAGGCATGCTGTAATTATGTTGGTTTACCAGACGGCCAGATGGGGAACTCTGAGGTCGGACATCTGAACATTGGCGCAGGGAGAGTGGTACTTTCTCCTCTGATGCGGTTGAACCGCGCCATCGAAGGAGGGGAATTTCAGAAAAATCGGGTACTGAATGATGGCCTTAAAAGAGCAAAGGACATGGATCGACCGATCCACCTTCTGGGAATGCTTTCCGACGGGGGAGTTCATTCACATATGGACCATCTTTTTACTCTCATCGGGATGGCAGAGAAAAATGGAAATCGGATCGCGGTCCATGTTCTTCTTGATGGCAGGGATACCAAACCCCGGGTCGCCGATGGATATCTTGCCAAACTCGAAGAACAACTTGAAGCATGTGCTTGCGGAAGGATAGCGGATATCGCAGGTAGATACTATACAATGGACCGGGATAAGCGCTGGGAACGGACGAAACTTGGATATGACGCTCTGGTGAGGGCGGAAGGATTGAAAGCCTCGTCCGCCAGGGAAGCTCTGCGAAAAGCCTACGAGCGGGGGGAAGGGGATGAGTTCGTGAGGCCAACGATCGTTTCTCCTGACGATCTCATCCGCAATAACGATGAGGTGATATTCTTCAATTTCAGACCCGATCGTGCACGGCAGATCTCCCACGCCCTGACCGACAGGGAATTCACCGAGTTTCATAGGGAGGACGTCCTGGTGGAACTGACCTGTATGATGAAGTATGAAGAGTCCATTCGTGGATTCAATGCTTTCCCACCGAGAGCAATGAAGAACGTCCTTGGTGAGGTTCTCTCAGATCATGGAAAGAGGCAGCTCAGGATCACAGAGACAGAGAAGTTCGCTCATGTTACATTCTTCTTCAACGGTGGACGGGAAGAACCATTCCCCGGTGAGGACCGGATACTCATCCCTTCACCAAAAGTGGCAACCTATGATCTCCAGCCGGAAATGAGTGCACCGGGTATTGTGAAGGAACTGCTCCCGAGACTGGATCAGTACGATGTGATCGTCATGAATTTCGCCAATGGGGATATGGTGGGACACACGGGGATCATGGATGCTACGACAAAGGCGGTTGAGACTGTGGATCGCCTGGCTGGTGTTGTTGTGAAAGCAGTTCTGGAAAAAAAGGGGACGGTGTTCATCACTGCAGACCATGGGAATGCGGAGGCTACCCAGGATGTACATGGTTCCCCGCTCACAGCCCACACCCTTGATCCGGTTCCTTTCATATGGATCAGTGCGGAAGCAAGGGAGTTCAAAAAGGAATTGGCAATCGCTAATGGATCTAATGGATCTGTGAAGGGATCCACGGGGGGGCTCAGGGAAGGGGCGATCACAGACATTGCACCGACACTGCTGAAGCTTATCGGAGTTCCCGTTCCCCGGGAGATGACGGCTCCAAGCATAATTCCCGAGGAGTATTTTGAGGGGAAGCTTTCGGGATAGTAGATTTTGGGTATTGGGGTACATTTCACGATTTCAAGATTATTCAGGCAGGAACCAGAATGTTTGACAAACTGAACAAATACGTGGACAAGGCAAAAGAAACGGCAGAGGATTCGGCACTGAGAATTCATGGAAAGGCCAAAGGTCTGTTTGAAAAACCGATAACACGGACCAAGGAAACCCTGTTCAAAAAGCTCACCTACTTCTACTGTTCCACATGCGGTGCTGAGATCGGGCCGGCCGAGGAGAATAAGGTCAAGAGTGCACTGGATAAACTGGTGAACGAAACGAAAGCCGTGTTCAATGTGATCAGCGTAAATCCGGTGAAGCAGGCAAAGGGGGGGGTGGGGCTGACCAAGATCGCTCTCGGTGACAAGTCTGACACCTCGTTCACGTCCATGTTCGAGAACGACGTTATCCGCGATCACAAATCAAAGGCCCTGCTTATCCAGTGCGATTATTGTGGTAAGTACCACTGCAGCTCCTGTTGGAATCTTGACAAGAACCGCTGCAAGAACTGTGAGAACCTTGAACTGAAGGACCTCTTTTCGTGATTTCTGTTTGAGTTAGGAACGATTCTATGACCGATTCAGGATAAGCTCCCAGAGAATGTGCACTCCCCAGTGGAGAAGATCTTCGTCGAGCTCGAACAGCGGATTATGATGTCCTCCCCTGGTATCACATCCCAGGCCGATGAACACCGCTTCCCCACCGTTCTCCTGCACTTTTTTCATGAGGTAGGGAGCATCTTCACTTCCCGGAAGCCTGAACTCATCCAGAATTGCCTGCTCGTGTATTCCAAGCTTGATCCCTGCATCCTTCACAGCCTTTCTCAGGATCGGATCATTTGGGGCACTGATATATTTCCCCTCCTCCCTGATGGTCACCTCGACGTCGAACATCTGTGCCGCTGATCTCAGGATCCGCTTTGCCTGTTGGTCCATGTGATCTGCGATCTCGGGACTCTCCCCCCTTGTCTGGTAGGTGAAGGTTGTCTTGTCTGAAATGATGTTCATGGCATTGTCGGAATGGAACTCGCCCACGTTTACTCTTGATGCGCCCTCACCATGTCGGGGGATAGCGTACAGTTGTGTCACTGCAGTACATGCGGCAAGGAGGGCATTCCTTCCTTCATTTGGGGCAACCGCCGAATGGGTGCTCCTTCCAAGAAACTCAACTGAATGTGCATTGGCATCCATGAACGAGAGGCCGCAGCTCAGCTTCCTCCCTCCCATGAGCCCGAGATGAACGGTTGCAAAATGATCGATCTCCTTCATGAACGGCAGATGTGAGAACACCTCCCCCCCCATTCCCCCCTCCTCCCCCGGCTGGAAGAGTAAGTAGTATTTTCCGTAAAGTTCATCGATGTTCTCGCTGATCATCTTTGCAAGTCCGAGACCAATAGCAATGTGTCCGTCATGGCCGCAGGCGTGCATGTTCCCGTTGGAGGATGAGAATCCCGCATCCGTGGGTGAATGGTCAGATCCCGCAGACTCCATTAGAGGGAGACCGTCAATATCCACCCGGAAACCAAAGGTTGAAGGATTTTTTCTTGCTCCATTTCCTTCTTCACCATCTTCTTCCTTTGTCACTTCCCCCTTCCCCCCCGCATCTCCCCCACTTGCTCCATCTCCCCCCGCACCTTCCCCTGCTCCCTTTCCATCATTTTCCCCTCTTCCTCCCCCCAGCACCATTACCTTTCCATCATACACCTTCTTGCCCTCGATCCAGGCAACCACTCCGGTCAGACCTCCCTGCATGGGCGCTATCCTACTTTCTCCCTCCAATCTTTCTATGGCTTTGGAATATGCATCGTTCATAACATCCTCATCTGGCACATACTTCCTGAGTTGAAGGACAGAAGGCTCGGAATCCATCAGCAGGTCATAAAGCTTTTTTCCGTAGAGAACCTCGAATCCAAGGTCTTTCAGAATCTCGACGATACGTGTACTGGTCCAGAACTCTGTCCATCTGATCTCGGGATAGCTGTGGAATTCCCTTCTCCATGCGATGAGTTGATCCAGTTCTTCACTTGGGGGGGCTTTTAGTATCTCTGTCTCGGAGATCATGAAGGAAGGTTACCCTCATCATTTATTTTATTTTACATAATTCAGCCACGATTATCGCCCATTTATTCGACCTTATCATGGGAATCATCATTCTTCCCATTGCCCTCGTTGTAGACCGCCTGCTTCTCCAGCATCTCCGCACCATTCTTCCCATTCTTGTACTTCACCTCGAAATACTCGTCGTGGATCTCTCCCACGACCTCCTCGATAATATCCTCAAGAGTAACGATGCCAACATGCTCCCCCTCCTCATTCTTCACAATGGCCATGTGTATCCGCTTTCGTTTCATTGCACTGAATATGTCGGAAATATCATTGTCCGCCTTCACGAAGTGGGGCGTTCTCATCACCGAGGTGATCCTGCCCCCAATCCTTCCGATAAGATCCTTGCTGTACACAATCCCGATAACCTTCTTCTGCTTGTTTCGCATGGGAACACGGGTGAATCCATGCTGGCGGATGATGGGACCGGCCCGGCGAACGGTGTAGTCTTTCTCTAGGTAGAATACATTCCCCATAGGGACCATGATATCCTTGATCTTCCGATCTCCAAAGCCGAAAACCTTGTGGATGATATCCCGTTCGATGGTCTTGATCACTCCTTCTTCCTCTCCCAGGGTGGCCAGGTTCTTGATGCTCTCATCGGAGACCAGGAGATTTCTATCCTCAAGAGAACCGCCTCTGAGGACAATGATCTTCCTGGAAAGGAAGGTGAACATATCTATGAGGGGGTCCAGTGCCCTCATGAGGTAATAGATGACCTTTGCATTCTTTTTTGCCACACTTCTGCTGTCAATTATTGCCGTGTGCTTTGGAGTAATCTCCCCGAATATAATGAGGAGAAATGTGATTATCGCCAGCATGGCAGCAACACCCCAGTTGTGGAAGAGGGCATTGGCGATGAGTGCCGCCACTGCTGAGAGAATGATGTTCACGATGTTGTTGCCGATGAGAATGGTGATGAGGGTCCGGTCCATATCCCGCTTGAGCATGACGATGAACTGGACATTCTTCTCGTTACTCATCCTCATCTCGGCAATGCTTGCGCTGCTGAGATTAGTGAGTGCCGTTTCCGTGCCGGAGAACCAGCCGGAAAGGTAAATGAGAATGATGATGAAGACGATGAGTAACGCCAGAGTGAGGACTAGAGGCATTTCGTCAGAATCCTCCCGGCATGACTTTCATTGCATTCAGTGCTTCCTTTGACAAGAGACAATTTTCTATCATAATTGATCAGTTCGGACATTCAATTTCATCCAACTTTATATAGTTTCTTCCAGGTCAGGGTGTAAAAACGGGGATGTTCGAATATTCGTGGAAGTGTGGAGAAGGGGAGATAAGCATGAGGATAGTTTATCGTGGAGCTGGAGCGGCATTCATTACAATATTACTGGTTGTGCATGTGGGGGGGAGGTGTGGGAATGCGGGTGATAACGTTGGAACCTTTTAATCGAGCAGTTCATCCCTGAATTCATCCCATCGTTTGGAAATCCCGAGTTCATCGATCCCGGCATGGAACTGCTGATAGAGAAGCACCAGGGGAATAAGGTTGCTTGGTGGGTCATTCGGGAGGGAATACGTAAGTTCTTCAGGAGTATACTCTTCAACCAATGATGTAAAACTTCTTTTAGAGAAGCTCCGGGATATCCCTTCCACGAAGATCTTTTGGCACTCGTCGTAGTTCTTCGAGTTCGTTACACCAAGAAGATGTAACAATTTTCGGGAGTAGCTGTCGGCAACAAACACAGGAGCATTCGCACTGTAGAGAAGTACGCTGTCCCGCGTCTCCCTGCCGAATCCCATCTTCAGCCCTCTCAGCACATCCCCCAATCCCCCTCCCCAATCCTTCTTGAAAAATCCGTTAATATCTCCGAAATGTTCTGAGATAAAGGCGCAAAATGCTTGTATTCTCCGAGCTTTTTCACTATAGAATCCTGTTGAACGTACCAACCACTCCAGCTCTCTTCGGGAAATCGATACAATACTCTTTGCGTCAAATTGCGTTCCACGTTCTTCCAAATAATAGTCGATATCCTTAATGCTCCTTTCCACCTGCCTCCAAGACGTCTGCTGAACCAGAATTGCTCCGATTATTTGCTCGAACCGGTAATCACCTTTTGTATAATGGGGCCACCAGATCTTTAGAGGGAGGCGGGGGCGTTTATGCGAGTTCCGTTTTCGTCCAATGGAACCGGTACGGCGGAGGTGGGGGTGGGAACCGGAAGAGTATTCGTCGTAGAGCCGAAGGCGATATCTGTCGAAATCGTCGTACCGGGGGGTGGGCGTATCGAACCACTCGCGAAGGAGGGTGAAGATGTCGTGGAAGTTGATCGGTTTTGTCATGTTCAATCCTATAGGAAAAAATGCCATAATACGATCAATCAAGGGCTGCCCCATCATACAACGTCTGCTTTGATCCAACCTTCACGATATCATAGTTTGAGAACTTCCTAAGTGGTTTATCCCCGTCCTGCCCAGGATCGAGATCGAATATCTCCTTGATGTCCTTCATTGCCATGATCATCTCCTTCAATTGGTCAAAGACTTCAGCATTAAGTTGCAGTGTGAAGGAAACGGTGTCGGCATTCTCCAGCTCATTAGGAGTAAGGGATACTTCAGACTCTACTACCTGGGTGATGAAAATAAGATTCATAGGCACCTCTTCGTTCACAATGATCTGAAGAGCTTCCTCGGTGATGAACACATAGAATCCCTCGAAGGTGAAATCAAGCCCATCGAGATCGAAGATAACCTTCTTTCCCTTGACGAAGTAATTCACATCGAACCGGATGGGTTCCGATTTCAATCCTTTTTTCGGTTTCCATTTGAAGAACATAGTGAACAGCTCCCATGGGAAAAAGTCGATGTTTAACGATATGAACAATGGAATTATATAATTATGGTCTGATTTCTTTCCTGAACAAGTGAGAATTATCTGTGGGGGGGAGGGGGCAGGAGTTATGGGTGGGAGGAGAGAGAGGAAGAGGGGGAGGGTGGGGGTAAAAGTACTGAGTGGAAAGAGAGAGAAATGAGATGGGGGCGGGGGTGGGTGGAACAAGCGGTGGGGATCACGGAGCGGTACAGCGATATGGGATGATATAGGTGATCAGAATAGTCCTTCCATGATACCCAGTGCTTCCTGTATATGGTCGATGTCCGAGGCATAGCAGAACCGGACGTACCCCTCGCCATGCTGCCCGAAGTCGGATCCGGAAAGAAGTGCTATCCCTCCCTTCTCCAGAAGATAGGTTGTGAATTCGTTACTGGTCATACCGGTCCCTGTAATATTTGGAAAAGCGTAGAAGGCTCCCTGCGGAACAACGCAGGAGATCCCATTGATTTTGTTGAGCCCCTTCACCAGTATGTCCCTGCGCTTCCTGAACTCGGTCATCATGTTCTGGATGCATGAATCTCCTCCCTCCAGTGCTGCTACTCCTGCCGGCTGGATGAACGAGTTGGTGCATCCCACAATTGTCTGGAGAAGGAGTCCCATCTTTTCAGTGATCTCCTTTGGGGCGACCCCCCATCCCAGCCTCCATCCGGTCATGGCATATTTCTTGGAGAAACCGTCAAGAAGAATGGTCCGTTGGTTGCACTCATCCCGATCACTCGGGGAGTAATGGTCGCTCTCAAAGGTCATTTTGCTGTACATCTCATCGGTGAGCAGATAGACGTTATGCTCCTCTGCGATGTCCGCCATTTCCTGGATCTCACTTCTCGTCATTACGGAGCCGGTGGGGTTCTGGGGCGAGTTCATTATGATGAGCTTCGTTTCAGGGGTGATCCGTGCCCTCACATCATCCGGATTCATCCTGAACTCGTTCTCCTCAAGGATAGGGAGATCAATGTGCTTCCTCCCAAGATAGGTAATGTTCGACCAGTAGGAGAAGAATCCCGGATCCGGGGTCATGATGGCATCTCCGGGATTGGTGACGCATGCCATGGTGAAGTAAATGAGTGCGTTTCCTCCGGGAGTTATCAGAACCTGCTGCGGATCGGGATAATACCCCCGTGTCCGCTCGACCTCCCTGCAGACTGCTTCCCTGAGTTCGGGAATGCCATAGGAGGAAACATAATGGGTCATGTTGTTCTCAAGCGCCCTCTGCACTGCCTCCTTGACATGGGCAGGTGTATCGAAGTCCGGTTCTCCGATCTCGAAATGCAGGATATTTCTTCCCTGCTTTTCCAGATCCTTTGCTCTCTGCAGCACCTTGAAGGCTGCCTGCCCCTCAAGTTTATGACCTGCATCGGATATCCCAAGTGTCGTGTTCATACCTCCGTAATTTTTATCATATTCGTGATTTTTCCTTTTTCGTAGTTTTTTCGCTGAATAC
>CAZTGJ010000100.1:0-10527 GCA_964613025.1 uncultured Thermoplasmata archaeon
ATTCATTACTTCAAGATTCTTAACCCTTCCCTCAACCTTATCAATATTCTCTCGAAAATCAAGAGTGAGATATTTTTCAACACCCTTATAAGTTTCCCGTAATTCCTCATCCCCAAGCCGTGAATAAGCGCTATTATAGGGTACTTTGTGCCCAATGAAGCCTTCAATAATTTGTTGATTCATTCCATGGAATTGCATTATTGAACTCATGGCTGCCCGGAGTGCGTGAGTACCGGCTGGATTGGTTGATGCACGGTCTAACCGGTCCCTTGGAATGACACTGGATCTAATGACGCCTTGTCTCATGATAGACATAAATTGTCTTGTCCTTAATCGTCGATCATTGTTGGTTTGCTTAAAGAGTGGCGAACTATACGTTAATTTTTCAGAGTATTTTTCAACCTTACCTTTACAATTTATCAAATCACAATGGAGCCGCTTCTTTGCCCACGTCCTTCCACATTTTTTAAAGTGATACCGTGGCACTTGCCTTTCTTTGAGATACAACTGAATTGCCTTAATGGAATCGGCACCGATGCATGTTCTGTAAGTGTTATGTGTTTTCTGTCTTTCCACATGAATGAGAAGAGGACTTTCCCTATTGTCCAATTCATCCTTCACGTGACCAATATCAAGCGATAGAGTGGTAGAAATATCCATACCACTTTGAAAAATAACTAAGATTATTGCCCGATCTCGTAGTGACATTACTGCATCTATGAGTTTCTTAACATCTGGTGGTCGGAATTGAAATTTTCTATTCACTTGTTTTTCAGGTCCTGCACTTACTGATTGAGGTAACCTGGCTCTTCCAGGGAATTGATAGTAATTAAAAATAAGAAATGAATGAACCATCGATGTGTACAATTTGATTGATCGGGGTGCAAGTTCCCCTGCATCCTCCAACCAGCGAGCAAAGCCAACCCAATCGGTTTCTAATTGCCCCCGCTTCTCTATCTCCTTTGTTGATTCTGATTGAATCATTTCAACCAATGCAGTTAAATCAATTTCTTTATTTTGTGCTTCCTTGTAGTATGTAAGAAATAACTCAAGCCCCCGACCAACTGCAAGCCGGGTTTGTTTCGATGAGTTTCGACCTTCAACAAAGTTTTTAAATAGTGCATCGGTTCTAACGTTCATAGGGTTCAATCAACGTAATAATATAAATAGTTTGTTTAAGCACCACCTAATTATATATATTACTTCTTGAGGATGGACCCCAATGGAGGGAAGGCACTATGAATCTGGACATGGTGAAACAGAGTCTTCCGTTCCTGATCATCTGCGGTATCGGAGAGGTATTCGCTGGAACGCTCTTCGGCTACATGAAGGATCTCTTTATCGAATATCCAGGTCTTATCATTATCATGCCGGCAGTGATAGGAATGCGCGGAAACATCGTCACCACCCTTGGGTCTCGCCTTGGGAGTTCCATCCATCTTGGTGTCATCGATCCAAAGGATGTTATGGGAAATAAAGAAACCCATGAAAATATCTATGCCACTCTTGCTCTGAGCTTTATCATGGCCATCGTCACTGCTTTCGTTGCCTACTCCTCCAGTATTAGCGCAGGGGTAAAAACTATCAGCCTATTCTCCCTCATAATGATCACTGTTTTTTCTTCCTTCATTGCCGGGATTATCCTGATCGCAGTCACCATCGGCATCATGATCCTTGCTTTTGCCAAAGGATTGGATCCCGACAATGTCACCGCTCCCATCCTCACCACCGTTGGCGACATCATCAGTATCTTCACTCTATATTTTGTGGTCCATGGTCTTGATATGCTGGGGGTGATCGGATGAGATACTCAAAAGAGAAAATTATATCAGAGAGTGTACCTCTCCTAACCCTATGCGTTGTGCTGGAAATCGCCGGAGGCCAGCTATTGAACAATGAGGATCTCTTTCTGGCGATCCCGTTCCTGCTCGTCATTGTTCCTGTGATCAATGGCCTCTTCGGGAACATTGGTTCGATCCTTGGTGCACGGCTATCCACAGGACTTCATCTCGGAAGGATCGATATTTCCACGAAAAGCAAGGAATTGAAGAACGATATCATCCAGGCACTGATCCTGGGCCTTGCAATGATCTCATTCTTATCCGTGCTCATCTGGGCAATATCCCCGATCACCGGAATTTCAACAAGCGGTATCGAACCCTTGGAATTTTTCATCATCATGTTCGGTGCCGGACTGCTCATGACACTCATCGTCATTTTTATGAGCGTAACATCTGCATTTATCTCATTCAAAAAAGGGTATGATCCCGATAATACGGTTACACCCATAGTCACTACAACCGGTGACCTTATGGGGATAACCACTCTGATAATTATGGTTGTGTTGGTAATATGAAGTTACACAAGAAAGAGAACTGGAAGGATGAAGAACTCGAAGAGATCGAATACGAACCGAAATCGGTGAAGGAGATCCTGACAGAGATGAAGGACATCTCTGAGCTCATCCTCGATCTAGCCTATTCGGCCCTGGTACTTGGAGACCTTGAAATTGCGGATGAAGTACGGTTCCTCGAAGCACGGATGGATACGCTCAATCACATGATCCGGCTCCAGACGATGATTGCGGCTCGGACAATCGAAGATGCCGAGGATCTCGTTGGGATACTTCAGGTGGCTTCTTCCGCTGAAAAGATATCGAATGCAGCAGGTGATATTGCCGGGATTCTTGAAACAATCCCAGAGATCAGAAAATATGCCATCACTCTTTTCAAGGAAACGGATGAACACATCCTTACATTGGCCATCCCTTCCGTCAGCCCACTTCACCGACGGACCATCGAGGAGTTCGATATAGAAAAGGAAACCGGTCTCAGGATCATTGCCATACGAAGAGAGAAACGATGGATATACGGACCTGATGATGACCAGACGATTTTCTCCGGAGATATGCTCATCCTCAGGGGAGTGGACGAGGGGCTGCCCAGGCTCAAGGGACTAGCTGAAGGGAAGGTAGATCATCTCTGAGATAAGGAACTACTGGTTAAACCAACAACGAAATGAGAGAATTGGCTGATCGGAGGATATAGGAATGGCTGACGGATGTATGGAAATAAGGAAGCGACATGAGATACCCTTTCCTGAAGTACCCGAAGGATTGGACAGACCCTTTGTATTCGTGAACTGTGCTTCATCAGCCGATGGAAAACTAGCCCTTCCCGACGGACGACAGACCAGGATATCATCGGATGATGACATTGCCTATGTATACTACCTGCGAAATTGGGCGGATGCAGTAGTAGTTGGTATCAATACCGTACTGAAGGATGATCCGAAACTGACGGTGAAAGAGAAATACATAGATAATCCCTCCCAGCCTTTGCGGGTTATTGTGGATTCCACGTGCAGGACCCCGGAGGGCAGCAAGGTATTAAATGAGCATGCGGGGACATTGATTGCTACGACAGAAGGCCACGGTCTGAAATATGCTCCTCCGCAAAATGTCGAACTGTTGGAATGTGGGGATGGGGAATATGTGGACCTCAGGAAGCTACTCACTACACTTTGGGGGAGGGGAGTGAGGCGGGTGATGGTGGAAGGGGGAGGCACACTGATCTCAACGTTTCTTCAGGGTGGGATGGTTGATGAATTCCTGATCTTCATAGGGGATATGATAATCGGCGGGGGAGAGGCTCCGTCGCCGGTAATGGGAGCAGGAGCAGGAAATTTCGCAGATATTGTGCATATGGAAAGGTATGCTGTGATTCCCATGGAAGGTGGGGTAAGGATCCACTATACAATAGCTAAGTGACCAGTCTCTTTCACCATTTTATGCAATAAAAGTGAAATTAGAATGAATTAATCCGATTACTTGAGAGCTTCCACTTTTCCAGTGAAGTCCCGCTCCGGCCTCAGCATATTGAAGATATCAGTCGGCATCTCTGTTTTACCGGTATCTATGAAGTTCGCCAGTTCCCATCCCACACCAGGACCCATCATGAATCCCTGACCGCACATTCCTACCTCGAGATAGTGGTTCTCGAATCCCGGTGCCTTACCGACTATGGCAACACCGTCGGGGGTCATGGGATAAAGTCCCCTCCACAGCCTTCGTATGGTTAGGTTCTTCAACCGTGGAATAAGACTTACCAGCCTGTTAGCGATAATGGGCATAAACTCAGAGGTAGCTCGTCTGTCAAGTCCCACCATGGGAACCTTTGGAGTGTAGCAGAAGATGAGGGCATTTTCATGGTTCTGACCAAAATAGAAGTTCACGGTCTTCCCCTCGGGACCGGGTCTCAGATCCACCACCAGAGGATCGAGGAAAGGTTTCACCGGTGCACTGATACCCGCCTCATGGCTGTCCGGGAATACCGGGATGTTCAGTCCTGCCATACTCCCAAGTTCGCGTGCACGTGCACCTGAAGCATTAATCACGATATCTGCGGAAAATGCACCAGAATTCGTCTTGACTGAATCAATCCACTTCTGCCCCCCTCTATTGCCGCCTCCTATAATCGTGAAGTCGGATACCTCGGTCCTGAACTTGAATTCGGCTCCTCCTTCCCTGGCTGCTTTCTCCATTGCTTCAATTGCCATGAGAGGGCTAACCTGCCCATCATCCGGTGAATATGTTCCCCCGCGTAGCTCTATCGGATTGATGCCCGGAACGATCCCCTTCACCTTGTCAGCGTCAACCCAGTCGATGTTCAGATCATATTCTTTCTGGATTGGAAGGATTCGTTTGAGAATATGCTCCTCACGATCACCGTAGACCGGGAAACAGTAACCACCCTTCTTCCAGCCAACACTTCGTCCGTGTTTGTCTTCCCAGCTTGAAAATATCTCAAGACTCTTCTGACATATCTTGATCTTCGCTGGATCTGAATGAGTTGCACGCACTCCTCCTATGGCTGATTTGTTCTGTCCCTGCCCCGATGATGCGCGTTTGTCGATACAAAGGACCCGATATCCCTTCTCAGTCAGGAAATATGCAGTGGGAACTCCCACACTCCCTGCACCAGCAATGATGACATCGTAATGGGTGCTCATTCGGGTTCCTCCCCGGATGTGTTGATATTCTCAGCATCAATAACAGTCTTGGCTTCACCGATACCACTATTATCACTGACATAATCGATATCACCAATACCACTTATATCACTAATACCACTGACATCTCGGATAAATGCCTTCAAAGGCACTTCCAGCTCGAAGGGACGATACTTGTGAGCCTCTACCTCTTTGTAATCAACATGGCACTCACGGAATATCCTCCAGATGAGGTCGAGGCAGGTCTTCCCCCCACAGGGACCCATTCCGATCCTGAGTTCGGCTTTAAGAGCATTGAAATCTCTGCACCCATCATTGATCTTATCCTTGATCTGTTTCTTGGTGATACGCTCACACCGGCAGACGATGATCTCGTCCTCCTCAAATGTTTGAAGAGTGATTGGAGGTTGCTTCATATCGGGCTCACGCACTCGTATCCCTGCAACAAGAGGAGCTTCGTGATATGGTGTTTCAAGATATACGAGCCGTCTTCTGTCCTGCCACTGGGATTCCTTGATGGCAATGATCTTCCCTTTCCCGATGAGTTCACCCTCGAATCCTGTTGTTATCCTTTCTTCACCGATCTTGATGGTATTTTCAGCCAGTTCAAATGGTATAATCGCAAGGGCCTTCTCTTTGCTCTCGTCATATCCGGTATCCACTAGGGTGATGGCAAGTCCAGGGCAAATGGAGATACATCGACCGCATCCGACACACCGACCGTCAAATGATGGAGGTGTCATAATACTTTCTGAATTGATGGAAAGTGATTGGAGGAGGCAGCTCTCGGAACAGGGGTTGCAGGGGATCTCCTGGACACAGCGAATCACCGGATAAATGGTGCCTGAGCCAATGTTTGGTTCCCCAAGCTCGTGGCATTCGCCGGGTTTACTCCTGAGTATCTCCACCATTTCATTCCATTCGGGGGGTGTGATACTGTCGAAACCCATGTTCTTAAGGATCTTCCGTCCAACGATCTTTCCACTGAATATTGCCGCCGAGGCCTCCGCTATGATATCCGCGTCTCCGGCTGCATAGACCTCCATCCCAAAGTTCCTGGCATTGGTGAGCATTTCGTTCACCGAGGAAAGTCCAACGGCTATGAGGAGGGTATCCACTTCGAACTCCCCTTCAGTTCCAGGAATTGGCTGAAAATTCTTATCGATCTCGGCGATCGTGATCCGCTCGAGCCTTCCGTTCCCTTCCGCTCTGAGAATGGTGTGGGAGGTCCACACAGGGACCCCGAGGCGTTTGATTTTGTCGAGATGGACCTTATACCCCCCGCACTGGGGAAGTGCTTCAACAACCCCGAGGGCGTCGATCCCTGCCTGGAGAGCATGATAGGCAGCAATAAGGCCGACATTTCCGCCTCCCACTACGAAAAGCCTCTGAGAAGGAGCAACCAAGTCTCGGTTCACAAGGGTTTGAAATGCTCCTGCCCCATAAACTCCTGGAAGATCGCATCCAGGGAATGCGAGAGCCTTTTCGCGAGCTCCTGCGGTGACCAGGAATCGCTCAGGTTTCACAAGAACAAATTGTCCCTGTTTCACCACACCGATCTTCCGGTCAGAGAATACTCCTACAACAGGGGATTCCAGCCATATCTCAATAGAATTCAGACTTTTAAGCTCTTCAGTAAGGAGTAAGCCGATATCCATGCCGCGAGTACCTGCATTGCATTCTCTTGCAGATCCGAAGAAGTTGTGGGTCTGGAGATTGAGTTTACCTCCCACCTCGTTCTTGTCGTCAGCAATGATGACATTCACTCCCTTTTTCCCCAGCTCAATGGCTGCTGAGATCCCGGCTGGACCAGCTCCCATGATGAAGACTTCGACCTCGACCTCTTCAGGAATGTGAGGTGTACCCTCCATAGGAGAATCAGCCGATATCAAGTTATCAGTTGACATAGGATCTTTAGAGAGGATCGAGTCATCCTCGGGTAACTCGGGAAGACCCAGGAGAGGGCTGACCTGCATATCTTTTTTCACTTCAGTGATACAGGATTTCACTGCGATCCGATTAGTAAGTACGAGGCATTGAGCACACTGTCCGTTAGCACAAAAAATCCCCTGTGGTGCATTATCTTTGTGATGAGTTCCGAATATCCTGATCCCGTTGGCAAATAATGCTGTTGAGATCATCTCCCCTTTCTTGGCCTTCAGTTCTGTGTCATTGAACAGGAAAGTGATCTCCTCGACCGTGGCAGGGATAAGGATCGGATGGCTATTGATCCGATGATCATTCGTAGTCTCCACTTCACCCAGATTCTTCTGATCATTCATGAGCACCACCTCCTCTCAGCAGGTGAAGGAGAAGTGAATAGATGTCCGTCACCTCCACCGAGGAGTGACGCCAAGCACCCTGACGGTTGCAGGCCTTCAGGTGCGTCAGGCAGTCAAAGGATGTGGGAAGTATAGTGTCAATGCCAAGCTGCTCGGCCTGTCGATATACACTCATTGCCTTTTCCCTGGAGAAGGAATCGGGATATCGCCAGTCTGTTGCCCCGCATCCCATGGGTTCCAGATCAATAACGTGCAGGCCGGAAATTAATCCGATAATGGATCGAATCGGGTCAGTATAGGTCGCATCGTTGAGGGAACAGGATGTGTGTATTCCGATCACCTTTTGAGGAGAATGAATGTTCATGTTCCGAATGCTGTTGAGTATTAGCACAGGTAGATTAGGTTGATCCCCCAGAGGAATATCGGTTGGGGTAATGATTGAAGGTTCTACAGTATCGGGATTAATATCAAGATTAAGGAGTTCAGCGAGCTTTTTGATGTTTTTCAGTATATCCAGTGTATGTGGCATTCCCGCACTTTTCAGTGCCATACCTTTCAGGCGCAATTGAGAGACAGGTTGAGAAATAGGTTGAGCGATACGTTGAGAATCAGGTTGAGAAGTAGGCTTAGAAATGGAAGTGAGGGATTGTTCAGATAATGCCTGTAATTGCTCGATTTCTCTTCCGACCCTTCCTGGAATATTATCAAACTCAAGACTCTTGAAAGCGTGGTGACCTGATGTATCGAGAAAGGATATAAAGCTGTCAACCTCTGACTTTAATGAGGACGTGTCAGCAATATGGATCCGGGCTTCTGATATTCCCGTTGCTAACAATAACTCTTTTGTGGATTCGTAAACGGTTTCTACATCATACTCTATCCCGAGATAATGTTCCTGAAATGAACTGCAGTGTGAGATCAGAACACCCCGTGCACCGGAGGCGAATGCCTGTATGATCAAACCGGGAGTAATACTCACTGAACACATCAATTCGATGGTGTCCAAGGGTTGTGCTGATCCCTCGTGCGGTGACCAATGACAGGTAAAAACTGCAATACCATGGTTTGCCTCGATCGATGCAGTTATGCGTTTCAGAAGTCTTGTATCGCTATACATATCAAGAGAGATCGCCCCACTTGGACAGACCAATACACAGCGGGCGCAACTTCTGCAGACATCATGATCAATATACGAATAGGCTTTTCCATCTGCTTTCAGCCCCAGGCGAATCGCACGATAGGCACAGGCATCCTCACACCGGCCACAGGCGAAACAAAGTTCCGGGGAGACTTTTGGAGTGAGAGAGGTGAGAGTAATGGATTTTTGGTTCTGACCTTTTTTTTCTGATCGGGATTCGAGTTGCCATTCCTGAATGGTTTCATCATGAAGAGGACGTGAGAGTTCACAGGGGATCTTAAGTAGAAATTCCTGCGAATCAATAATTGCGACTGCTTGCTTGGAATCACAGGAGGGGAGGCAAGTGTGACACTCTGAACAGGGGCCACAGGTATTGCACCGCGAGGCCTCGTTCCGTGCGACAAGCTCCGTATAAACACCCTCAACCTCATCGAAACAACCACTTCTCACTCCTGGGGGAAGGGTGGGGGTGGGAGAACGTGGGAATGGGGGAATAGTGGCAGGATTGACTACCGCACCGGCATTCCTTTTTTGCGATGCGGAAAAACCAGAATCGTTTCCCCGAAGATAGGAATGTACTGTTGCGGCACAAATATGAGAATCACCAATGGCATCGACAATTGTAGAGGGACCCCGAACAGCATCCCCTATGGCGAACAGACCTTCTATGTTCAGACGGGAATCCGGTGAGGCGTCGATCGTGTTCCAGGGTGTGTAAGGTATGATACTCTTCAGTGATTCAGGAATCTCCGGCATGGCACTAATGGAGGGAATCACCATGTCGCAGGGAAGTACGTATTCGCTTCCCGAGATTGGAATCGGCCGCCTTCTTCCGGATGCATCTTCATCTCCCAGTTCTGCGTTTAGGAGTTCAATCCCAACAACCTGACCTGAGTTTGACCCGATAATACGCTTGGAAACAGAGAGAATCCTGATGTCAATTCCCTCCTCTTTTGCTTCCCGGATCTCAATTGAATTTGCTGGCATTTCCTTCTCAGTACGACGGTAAGCGATGGTTACATTCTCAGCCCCGAGTCGCAGCGCTGTTCGGGCAGCATCCACAGCCGAATCTCCACCTCCGATAACAACAACGTGACCAGTGAGCTTTGTGGTTTTCGTCATATATACAGAACGCAGGAATTCAAGGCAGTCAATAACTCCATCCAGCTTTTCTCCCGGGATTCGGAGCTCAATGCCCTTCCATGCTCCGGTAGCCAGAATTACTGCATCGAAACCACTGTTGAGCAAGGTTGAGGGGTCGTGGATTCTTGTTCCGGTTTTGAGGATTACACCAATGGATTTGATGAGGTCGATCTCCCGTTTGAGCACATCACGGGGAAGACGAAATTCCGGGATCCCCCACATCATCATTCCTCCAGGTTTATTCATGGCCTCGAAAACTGTTACCTGATATCCTAATCTGGTGAGGTCAACGGATGCTGAGAGTCCTGCAGGGCCGGCACCGATTACTGCGATCTTTTCATTGAAGGTTTGAGGTGATTTCTCGATCTCTGCTGGTTTTCTTGATATTTCATAATCTGATACAAATCGTTTGAGTGCTTTAATGGAAATTGGATCATCTATCTCATTTCGTCCGCAGTTTGCCTCACATGGATGAGTACACACTCGTCCGCATATGCCGGGAAATGGATTGGATTCCCGTATGAGTTCAAGCGCTTCATCATATCGTTTATTTGCAATGAGATTGACATACCCTTTTACGTTGATCCCAGCAGGGCAGTTCTGACTGCACAACGGTCTGGTCTCAATGGCCAGATTGTATCGCCTATCATCATAGACAAGTTCAACGTCCCTGTCGCCAATGAGTTCAACCAGTTGGTCCCTAGTATGGATCATTATAGCTGGCTCCGGGGAAGAAAATACGGTCACGTGAGGGAACGGTCAGCTCTCTGGAAAAAAAACACCTGCTGAATGAGATAAACGGAATTGTCAAGTTCAATGTCATTCGGGTTCCAATCATCGATTCTTGGGGTTTTAAACCCATATTTAATCGTTTCTTCATGCTTCATCGCATTATCTAACTTTAGCTTGTAGGAATCTGCAAAAATACAATTCCGTCATTTCTCTCCTTGAAAT
>CAZTGJ010000101.1:0-10465 GCA_964613025.1 uncultured Thermoplasmata archaeon
ACTGTCAAATACTATTCTTGGGTCAAATTAGTGTATCAACTGTCAAAGTTGGGCTATGAGTTTGGTGTGCAATCAGGAAATATGAATGGTAGAGTGGAAAGATCCAACAATGGCCACCTCCACTTTATCTTTACATTTGAAGGAACAGATGAAATGGGCCCTGTCCATGGATTTGGGACTGCAACTCTAGTTGAGGATAACACATTGGAAGGGGAATTGCGATATCATATGTCTGACACGTATCGTTTTATTTGGAAACGAATCAAATGAACCCAGCAGATAACATCGGTGTAAGCAACTCGCTTCACTCTCCCAAATTATTCAAGAGGGTTCATGATGTTCAGCAACTTTCCGAACTACGTATGACACCGAGAACATCATACTAAATCCAGCAGTAGATATTAATAGTAGCAATTAGTCATTTATAGATTGAAGCAGAATACAATGGAGGTTCTGTGATGAACGAAACCATTTCGCTTTCCGAGATTCAGACAAAATATGATATGGAATGGATTTTACTTGAAGACCCAGTGACAGATAAGTTGTTCAATATCAAGTACGGGAAGGTATTATGGCATAGTAAAGATCGGGATGAAGTCTATCGAAAAGCAAGAGAGTTGAAGCCAAAGCACTCGGCTGTTCTTCGTATCGGGAAACTTCCGCATGACGCGGTGATAGTCTTATGAAGATCGATTTCATATCCGGTAAGATTCGATTTGAGAATGTGTAGCAGTACCAGAATTGATGATATTGGACTTCATGTAGCATAGTGTATTCGGTCCCCTCCGCTCTCCCTCCACCCACGCCTCCTCCGCTTCGTCACGTCCCCCATCACAAAGTTTATCAGATAGGGCGGAAAAAGGATTGATTGGATTTTCATGAACGAACAACAAACTGTGGTCATTAAATGTAATGAACAATCACCCCCTTCAAACTCGACAGAATTATTCCTCTCCAATTTTATTGCATCAATTGCGCTTATTCTTCTTTTCATTTTCATTACCATTGACTCCTCTGCTGAACTGGACACTGATCCCACCTGGGAATCCTCCCTGGACGACGAATCCTACTGTGTCGCCTGGGGAGATTATGATAATGATGGTGATCTGGACCTTGCCTCGGGCAATAATGGGCCTAATAACATTTACGAGAATGAAAACGGAACCCTCGATCCGGAGCCGGTATGGGAATCCACAGACGATGATGATACAACGGTGACACACGAGGTTATGTGGGGGGATATCGATCAGAACGGATGGCTGGACCTTGTGGCAGTGAACGGGGCCTGGGGTGCGGGATACGACGTGGTGTACCTGAACTGGGGTGGGGTGGTATCCACTACTGCCAACTGGACGAACTCGAATTCCGACCACTCGGCTGGAATGGACCTTGGGGATTTTGACGAGGACGGGGATCTCGATCTTGCTACTGCCAACTACAACGGCAGGGAATGTGTCTATGAAAATATCGACGGGATGTTCACCTCTAGTCCGGTCTGGGAGTCCTATCTGAACGACGACGGAACCCAGGATGCAGTGTTTCTCGATGTGGACGGAGATGATGATCTCGACCTGTATTTCGGATGCTCGGCAACCATGGACAGCCTGGATTCCAATGCCGATGTGATGTACTTCAATGACCAGGGACTGTGGGGGTCCCGCAGGTATGGAGTATATCCAGACTGGACCGCCAGCAATGAACTGTGGACCACCACAGTAAAAGCAGGAGATATCGACGGAGACGACGATCCCGATATCATCGCAGCAAACGGATACAACAATAACAATCTCGTGGTGATGTACGAGAATACCGGATCAACACTGGACAATGATTTCTCCTGGAACATCGAAGTGAACTGGCCCTACTCCTGCGATCTCGGGGATGTGGACCAGGACGGCTGGCTGGACGTTGCCATAGCCTCCTACAATGAGAAAGTGTATCTTGTCCGGAACGAGGAGGGGACCCTGGGGAACGATTATTTCTGGGAAAGCTCAGATGCCCGGAAGTCCTACAGATGTGCCTGGGGGGATGTAGATAATGACACATTCCCGGAACTGGCGGTTGCGAACTACAATACAACCTCCACCCCTGGAAACAATGTTGTGTACACGAATAGAATAATGAGACCTACGGTATCGATCCACGAACCAGTGGAGGGTGAGCTGGTCAAGGGGACAGTGGAGATTTCAGGAAATGCAAACAGGACTGCAGAGTTCGATCTGGAACTTGTGGAAGTGAGCATCGATGGGGGGGAGACCTGGGATCCTGCCAATGGTACGGAAACATGGTGGATTCAATGGAACACACAAATGCTGGAGGATGGAGACTTCACGATCATGGCCAGGTCTTTGGCTGGTCCCCTTGTATCGGACGTAGAATCCGTCAATGTAACGGTGGATAATCCTGAGAACAGACCACCCGAAGTCGAGATCCTGCTTCCAGGTCCGGATGGGGGAGAAGCCGATGAGGTATTCATTATCTCATGGACAGCCACCGACGATGATCCGGATACGTTGGTCATCGATCTTTTCTATGATCTTGATGATGATCCGGGGAATGGAAGGGATTCTATCGAGTCAAGTTATGAGAACACGGGAGAATACGTATGGGATACATCGGGAATCGAGGAAGGTGAATACTTCATAGGAATCGTTGTGGATGACAACAACGGCTCAGCGGTAGAACTGTATTCCGAAGGAATTGTACGCATCGAGCACAACGAACCGGTTGGCCATCCGCCGGAGATCGAGATCATATATCTCGAAGTGCTTGATCACTCCACGATGAGGGCAAATTGGAGTGCATGGGATGAGGATAATGATGACCTTACCATCGACATTTATTTTGATGATGACACGGTATTTGCCAATGGGGCGTATTCTCTGGCCGAGGGGTTGGAAAACTCAGGAAGCCATGAATTCGATATCGCCTATATCTCACCAGGTTCGGGGTATTTCCTCCTGATGGTAACGGACGAGCAAGGAGAGAGCGGTATGGTGTACAGTGAGCTGTGGCACCTTGTGGAGCACCTGGTACCCCCGGAATTCGAGGTGATGGAGTTGATGGTTCTGCCAGCAGAGGTTGAATTTGAGGATGGGGATGGACTCATTATTCAGGCCGTGGTCACGAACCAGGCATCGGTGAACAGAGAGGGGAATGTGAGCCTGGTCATCGACGGATCGATCATATCAATGCGGACTGAGATGCTGAGACCCGGGAAGGAAGTGACGGTAGTATTCAACTGGATCGCAGTGCAGGGAAACCACAACATCACGGTCAGGGTCGAATACAACACCTCATTTATTTATCTGTCTCATGAGCTTTCGGAATGGATCTCTGTGAGTTCTGCACAGCCGGTGGAGAACAAGGATGATGATCCCCCCTACTTCCTTCTTGCTTCCCTCCTTGTCATCGCAGTTCTGATCAGCGCTGGATTCCTTTTTGTCAGAAGAACTCCCAAGTATACTGATACGTGCCCCCAATGTGGGAACGGAACGACCTATTACAAACAGTATGGGGATTACTATTGTCAGACGTGCGGGGAATACACCAGTGAGATGGATGAATGAGTATGTGAGAGGATGAATGAAGAGGGGAAAGAAGAGATCGCAGGTGAAATGGATACGAGAGGAGCGGGAAAGAATGAAGAGGAGAGAAGAGAGGAATTGAATAAGAAGGAGAGAGATGAGGGAAAGAATGAAGAGGAAAGAGGATGGACAGATGGGTGAGGGAATGAGGATACAACATGGAAACTAAAGGTGCAGTTACATGAAGAAGATCAGGAAAGTACCAAACCGATGTGTATTCTATTTAGGGGTCCTCGTCTGTATGTGCTTATTTGCCATCGTATTTGTGGCAGATGGGGGGGTTGGAGAGGGGAGCGGGTGTTATCCTCCCCCGGAATCAGGAGACTGGGAAATTACCAATAATACCTCCGTTTCAAACGAGAGCCTGGTGCTCAATGTAAATATCTCCATTTCTGATCAGGGAAGATTGAACCTTTCAAATGTTACAATTCGATTCAATTCCACATCGGAACTGCAATATTATCTCTCTGTTGATAATCAGGGGGCATTCCTGAGTCATAATGTTATGATATTCTCGGGAAATTTTTCCTGGTCGCTCACTGTTAAAAGGGAATCAACCTTAATAATGGACACCATTGATTTTCACAATATTACCACCATGCTGGGTAGCTGTTCCCTCATCAGTATAAAGAATAGCTCGATTCGATTGACAGAAAAGATAAAGTTGTCATCCCGTTCATATCTGAATCTTTCCGGTAATTCCATCCGAGTGTTTTCAGAGGAAAAAGCAAAGATCAGCCTCTCAGCGGATTCATCTCTATTAATTGATCACTGTGAACTCGACTGTTTCAGCAACTTTTCCAAAGCTGGTATCTATTCCGATCCATATGCCGATGTGGAACTGGAATCTGACGATCAAGTGAAGATTCAGGACACATTCATCAACAGCAGCACTAGCGGTGGGGGATATCATCCCTCCTACGTTACCATCTCATCAGAACATGATGTCTGGATAACCGGATCGGAATTTTTCTGCGAGAGTAGTGCCAGTAATGCAAGAATCACAATAGACACGCTGGCCCCGGTG
Source organism: uncultured Thermoplasmata archaeon (assembly GCA_964613025.1). GTDB lineage: Archaea > Thermoplasmatota > DAOVMN01 > DAOVMN01 > DAOVMN01 > CAZTGJ01. The sequence goes on from CAZTGJ010000101.1 coordinate 4,615, forward strand.
AATATCTTCGATTCAACAATCATCAGCAGAATGGACCACGCCGGTGACCAGTCCTATGAATCGAGAATAACATTGGATACCCGGGGATTGGTGACAATTACCAATTCAACCATTCAATCAATAAGCAATTACCACCCAACGAAAACACGTCTAACTCTGATATCGTATTCCGAGACCGTGATCACGAATTCTTCCATTTCGGCAACAGGTAACTATCCGAAGTCTGCAATAATGACTCTTGAGGGATCTTCAATTCTCACAATCCGGAATTCCAGCATTAAAGCTTCCAACCATGATCCACAGATTTTCTTAGAATCCGACGGTCTTGTGTTCATCCAAGGTTCATCCATATCAGCCCTCAAGGGATCGGTGAGTAGTCCCCGGTTGATCTCGATTCATTCGGGTGATCGTCTTGAGATAAATGAATCATCTCTCGACAGTAAAGGGAATCTTGAAGTATTCTCCTCGCAAAATCTTGTGATCTCCAATTGTACTATTAAAAGTGCAAACAACCCGCTTGTCTCTTCTTCGAATTATTTCCTCTCGAATTCCAGTTTCAGCAAACCACTGGATGATTTTGAAGGTGAGGATCAAGCCACCCTTCTGAATGTCACGGTCCCCTCAATCCTGGTCTCAGGTAAGGCTGTGGTTTATCGTTACTGGCTGGTTCGTGTCGATGTGACTGACGCAGTAAACAATACGCTGCCTCATGCTTGGATTACCTTCACCTGCCTTCCTGAAGAAAACCATACCCGGAAGGTGGTATGCGATCCTACCGGTTCCCGCACCCTTCCCCTTCTTTCAAACATTATCACCGCATCAGGAGATTCCCATGTGGGCAATTATTCGTTGATCGCAAATGTAACAGATTATTGTTCGGATCCTTTCCTCATCAATCTCTCGGAGACGGAAAACCTCATGATTCGTCTGATTATCCCGTACGACCTCCGATTTATGCCTGTTGTAAGTATAACTCAACCACAGAACAATACAGTGGTCAATCAAACGATTTCCATCATCGGATCTGCCTTTACAGCGATCCCCGGGCCTGCCCTCACCGAACGAGTTGAGATCAGTATAGATAATAACTCCTGGGTACAGGCCATAGGGACAACTCAATGGTACTATAACTGGAATACCATATCTCTATTCGATGGTAATTATTCGGTTCGGATCAGAGCCATTCTCAATGGCACCATTTCAATAACCAAACAGATAGTTCTCATGGTTATGAACGATCCCTTCCGCCATTCTCCAGACCTTGAGTTCCTGAAACCATACGAGACATGGGATTCGGCAAGAGAAGAATACCAGATAATGTGGAACGCATCGGACGTGGATGAGGATCAAATTACCATCGATCTTTTTTATGACAATGACATATATCCACTGAATGGTCTGAATTCCATTGCCATGAATCTAACGAACAACGGTTTGCTGGTGTGGAATGTCTCTGGGATACCCGAAGGTAAATACCACATATGTGGAATCGCGAAGGATTCCTTTAAAAGTTCTGCCATGGAATATGCAGATGGCGGTATCGTCGTGAATCACTCATTTGAAATGCCCGGGGAAGGATTACATTCACCGTTCATTGTGTTTACAAATCCTGTCGAAGACGAAGTATTTAATGTGTCCACACCAATTGAAATTATCGTGAATGTAACCGATCTGGATGGCGTTCAGGATATAAGGAATCCAGTGCTTGCATTATTTTATAATGAGGACCAAGGTTTAAGAAGGATACTGTCTGTTGATGAGACAAACCTGACGTTGGATAATGTATCTGAATTCGTAATGAAAATACGCTTTTCCATTCCCACAAATTTTCTCCAGGCCGGACAATTCACTTTGGTGCTGAATATTACGGATTCCATTGGAAATATATCCAGTGAGCAGGTCTCATTCAGTGTGAGGGAACAGAATAGTGGGGATAATGGCACTGATCGTGATAATGGGACGGACATCAATCGTGTTTTGTCATTCATCGTCATTTGCATCATAACTGCGGTACTGGTAATGACATTGATACGTCACTTGGGGAAGAAGGCCAGAAGGTGTGCCGTAAATCACTGGTCCGAGGAAGGAGGCAAATGAAGAAGACACTGGTTCTCGGGGCTGGCATGCTCGCCCACTACCTCCGCCCCTTCTCCCCCACTTTCGCCTCCCGCACCCCCCGGGATTGGGCTGCTCAGGATGGGAATAATGAGAAAGGAGACCTGAGGAAATTTCACGTAGTTGATATCCGGGACATACAGAGGTTGAGGAGTGTGGTGGAAGAGGTAAAACCAGATGTGGTGATCAATGCCGCGGTATTCGGGAACATCCGGGAATGCGAGAAGAACCCGGGAATGGCAAACGAGGTCAATCATTTAGGCCAGCGGAATGTAGTGACAGTGTGTAACGAGCAGGGGATCAAAGTTGTATACATCTCCACCAATTCGGTTTTCTGCGGAAGAACAGGGAACTATACGGAAATGGACATCCCACATCCGGGAACGGTCTACGGACAATCGAAACTCAGAGGGGAGGAAGCGACGAGAAACGGGGCAATGTGGGAAGGGGAGAAGGAAGAGGCAGGGGATTGGGCAATTTTCAGGATCACGGCGATCTTCGGAGAGTATCCGGGATTCCAGGATTTCGTGCAGAAAACGATCCATGAACTGAGAGCCGGGAATACCTTTTCATGTTGGGATCAGGTCATTTCCCCGACATACGGTCCTTTTGCGGCAAAAGCTATGATGGAGTTGATTGAGAGGAATGTCAAGGGGGTGTGGCACATCGCTGGCAAAGAGCAATTGCGCAGGGATGAGATCGGTGAGATAATCCGAAAAAGGATCATGGGGGGGGAGATCAGGAAGGTGGGGACTCCGGGAGGACTTCCTCTGAATCGAACGTTATCCATCGAAAAATTGCAACATGAACTGCCGGATCAGGAGATCCCCGCCTTTGAGGAATGTGTGGATAGAATGATCGAGAGGGGCGAATTTTAGGATCCTAGTGGTCCTCTTCCCACTCCACGTTTGCTTCTACTTCTCCCACTTCTTCTCCGGTCCCGTCGTCCTCATCAAATGGAACGTACGTCTGATCGGAATCTCCATCGAACTTTCCCTCCGAAGGTCCCGAGCCAGTTCCATCGGAGAATGCTCCCTTTCGACCCACTGTAAAGGCGGCAGCGATGAGAGCAAGAACCACGACGAACAGCATGATTACAGGGAGGGGGTGGTCCTCGAAGAACGTGATGACAGCATCAAAATCACTCGCATCCTCATCTCCGGACGCGGTCTCAGGTGAATATGAAACACGGGTCAGGTTGAAATGAGGTCGCTCGATAGTGATGGTTCCATTTGTGTATCCAAGAGATGGTTCTGCGAACGTCAACTGGCTCATACGGGCGAAGTGAAGAACATCCATACCATAGTCGGAAAGATCACTTACATTCGATTCATCGATGACATGGGAACCAGGCTCGAAAAACAGGCGAACGCCGACATTGTAGCTTACCAGGGGTTCCCAGTATTCCTCGGGGGCGAGCCCTGACATTCCCTCACCCCCGAATGCATTGCCGTTCATGCCGAATACCCAGAGCCGTCCCGTCATCTCCGAATTTACCGTGATCTCATAGTGTTTGTGATCCCCCACGGGAGCCACAGGAGCGAGGTCGTCCTTGGAGCCATCCCCGTCAGCATCGAGGGTCATATCGATGTTCGCGATGTAGTTCCGTTCGAGGTTCACGCTGGAATAATCGAGGGCAATGTGGGCCTCAGAGACACCCTCGGGGACGTAAATATAGTGCGTGTTGTCTGTCCTGGCACCACCGTCGTCATCGGTGAAGTGGGCCCATTCCCCTTTCCAGCTTGCGCCAAGGGCATCCGTATGCTCCGTCATTGGTTCGATGGTCCGCACCGGGTCGTTGTATTCCGCTCCCGGGCCACCGACCATGTCCGGGGTCCCGTCATCATCGTAATCCTCTCGTGGGTCCACCCCGTGGAGTGAATAGTAAGCGTCGAAGACCGTGATCGCGTCACCGTCCGGGACCCCGTCATCATCGTTGTCGGAGGTGCGGAGCTCCTCCACGGTGAGGGCAAGAGCAATAGCGTGGTTCACATCGGTGAGACCGTGGCCCTGACCCCAGTCATGGGGGGTTCCTGCCCCACTGGGATAACCGCCACCCTGTGCTCCTGCCTGGGCTCCATTGATGTAGCGGCCGGTGAGCTCAAGAATGAGCTCCACCTCGGTGATCATAGTATCGGCACGTTCACCGTCCTGTCCGTACCATTCACCCTCGGAGGTTTCATGGTCCTCGTGGACGTAGGTGGCGATTCCAAGGGATGGAGCGGCCTGACAGACCAAGGCCCCGATCCCAGCCATGTGTGGGGTGGCCATGGAGGTACCGGACATGGGAATGTAATAGAGATCACCTGGATTCTCGTTCCGAAGAGCGGTATCGAGGACGGTGTCCCTGGGTGCGGTAGACCAGATGTCAACACCGGGTGCGCCGATGTCTGGCCAGGTCTGGGGCTTGTCCATGTGTCCTCGCGAAGAGAAGCCGGCAATACCTGAACCATCATGCTCCATGGCAGCCACACTGATGACAAGGGGAACATTGGAGTTTGGACCCGTCTCGATGGTGGAACCATCACCGCCGGCGTTCCCGGCGGCAAAGAACGTCACCACATTGTTGTCATAAGCTAGTGCCAGGACGATCTGTGAGATCGCGTCATTGGGATTGTATTCTGCTCCTGCGGATCCCCAGGAATTCGACGTGACACGGATGTTGTAAGGGTTATCGTCAGGTCGAGAGTGCTCGTAAACCCACTCGAAGGCATCAAGGCCGAAGTTCACAAAAACAAGATCCCCAACCCCCAAACCGATGAGGGTTGCCCCGGGGGCGGTCCCCTTCCGTGAGCCTGCTGAGGCATCACCGTTCCCGGCGATAGTCCCGCCACAGTGGGTCCCATGACCCGAGGAGGTATCGGAGTTCTTGGTCTCCACCCATTGGCCACCGGTGTACTTGTAAGCCATGGTCTTCCCTTCGTCGTAGTCGAAGTCGGGATGACCCGCATCGACACCGGTATCAATCACGGCCACTGCCACTCCGGTTCCGTCGATGTGCTCGTAGTTCCCGAGCTTGTCCTGCAGAAGGTGTCCCTCACCGTCGATGAGGTTGGAGTTCCAGGTCTTCACCGCCTCCACCACACGAGTTGTATCCTGCATGTGGTAGACCAACTGAGAGTTGTTCTCCATCCAGAACACCTTCGAGTAGGTACTCAGCTCCATGATCGCTTCAGGGGTTCCGACGCCGTGCATCCCGTGAATGGATGAGTAGGTGTCAAGAACAGTGATCCCGGAATCCCGTGCGACATCAAGATCGTCCTCCGTCATGGTTGGACGGAACTGTACGATGATCTCGATCTGCTCATGGGGCTGCGCATTCGAGAGGACATCTGCAAGTTCCCGGTCGATCACGGTATCCGGTCCTTCTGGGGCCGCATACGTAGAGCCTGACCCTTCGCTCTTCTGATCGACCGCAATGAGAATGGCCGCGGGAATGAGAAGAACGAAGGCAATAATGATCGTTCCAATGATGGAAATGGTATTTCCAAAACTCGTAGGGGTGGTGGATTTCATGCACGTCATTGACAACACCAACGGGTGCTGCCTAGCCCTGTTTTATAAATATATTGGTAAGGAACATGGATAGTGAATGATTTGTCGAATTAGCTGAGATGAAGGAGGTGTGACAGAAAGGTATTTGTGTACAGATTACATGAAATCAGAGGTAACGGGAAAAATACTATAGTATAAATCATTAATTTCCGTAAAATATTAATACTAATTCCGGCTCTTG
>CAZTGJ010000102.1:0-10297 GCA_964613025.1 uncultured Thermoplasmata archaeon
GCCTTTCAAGCAAGGTTGAATTGTCGTTATTAAAAGGCTCGCGAAAATCGGTGATAAACTTAATATATCTAAATAGAGATTGAAAGAAATATCGGGGAAAAAAAACTTCTCTATATTTCCTGACAAACAACACCACTATCTATATGCACATTACCGCTCATTTACTCAACATGGAGGAACATCGTTGAAATGTATTCACGAAAAATGTCATCCGAAGGACAGGATATGGGTACCCAGTCACGTGACAAGCGAGGGTAAAGAACTTGAGAAGATCAAGCCCCATTATTACTGCAGTATTTGTGGTGAGATCGAATATCTCGGTCCGGACAAAGCCCGGGGATTCGGATATTTCTCCAATATCCTGGGGGACCTGAAACGGTGCCTTGAGGTAGATTACAAAAAGGGTGGTTCCATCAGGATAACCTCAGCACTTCTCCGGTTGATCTCTCTGGAGCTGAACAAGATCGACGGATTCACGGACAAGTTCTCGAAACCCTTTACCACACAGAAAAAGGAACTCTATTCCATCATCAAGAAATTCATTCCATCCCTGACCCTGGACCACTTTGAGTCATTTTTCGATCACTCCCCACCGCAATATGATCAGGATTCGGTCAATTATTACGGAAAGTATTATGACGATCTCGAAGAGGAGTATGCTGAGGAGATCGCCGCAGAGAACGGTGAAGAGGATTTCGCTTTTTATTAGCGCTTGCGGGGTAAATCATGGTGGACCTCAGGAAAGTGCAGAAGACCGGTGGCTCCACGCTCATCATTTCACTGCCAAAGCGATGGGCTCAGGCAACAGGCACCAAGAACGGAGATACCGTATCCATTATCGCAGGGGAACGGAATACGCTCATCATCGACCCCCATCCCTCTGATAAACCCTCGAACAGGAGAAAGAAGCTCACCATCGAGGATGATGATCCGGAGCATTTCTTCAGACGGCTCATTGGTGTGTATATTTGTGGATACGACACCATCGAGGTGACAACGAAGACGACCATCAGTCCGGAAATGCGTGCCGCCATCAGGAAATTCACCAGAATGGTCATCGGTCCCGAAATCACTGAAGAGGATATCAATTCGGTGCTCATGAAAGACCTCTCAGACTCAGCGAGTTTCGGTCTGAGAAGTGTGGTGCGGAGGATCTTCAGGATCACCTATTCAATGTTCAACGATTCCATAAATGCCGTAATGGACGGAAATGTGGAAATTTCACGGGATGTTGTATCCCGGGATGCGGAAGTGGACAGATTCTACTGGCTCCTGTCAAAGCAATATAACCTGATGCTGAAAAAACCCCGCTACCTCCAGGATGATCCGGACATGCAGGGCAGTCTGAACTTCTTCCTCATCGGCAGGATCCTCGAACGTGTGGCTGACCATGCGAAGAACATCTCGGACAACCATATATCGATACACAGCGATGAAATAAAATCGACCCTCTCGAAGGAGACACGAGGGCACTTCCTTTCTGCCGGCGAGGTGGCGCTGGATATGCTGAAGACATCATTTGAAGCGTTCATTCAGGGTGATATTCTCAAAGCAAACCAGACAATCGACCGCACCAAGGAGCTCAAGGGATTTTATAACAAGGGAATCTCCACCATGTCACGGGGAAAGCCAAGCCTTTCGGTTGCCATAGCCGGTATCATGGACAGTGTTGAGAGGACGGGGATGTATGCCTCGGATATTGCGGAGATCGCGATCAATAACCAGGAGAACCTCTGAGATTGTCAGGCAGTCGCCACTCCCCCCCCAACCCCCGTTTGCATGTATTGGTCGATTCGTTTGTTGTGGTGGTTATTGATGGGCGGAATGAAGAAAGGGATGTGGACAACATTGATAAAATTATGTGAATTGTTTTTTGGGAAATATGTGGTTAAACCTCGTTTTCCCAGGATTCGGTCATATTTGATAAATTACCTGGAATCCCGGTATTATATTTTTTACCGGGAATCCCGGGAAAAAAACAATAAATATTATATATAATAACGAATTATCAGGCTTGTATGAAAATATATTTACCGAACAGTGCTTTCCTTGGAAATATTGACCCTTTTCTCAGGAAATTTGATCCTTTGGAACCCACAACACTTGAAATCTCATCCAATAAAAAATGGATATCAATTCATCCTATAGTACTATCAATGGTTGGAGCACTGGGTTTGACCATTGACAGTTCAAATATTACATGCGAAACATTCGAAGCAAAATCTAGGCATTATCTTGAAAGGATGGGGCTGTTCAAACTATTACAAATTAAATCTGATATGTCGATTATCAAACATGAATCCGCTGGACGTTTCATCCCCTTGACTGCAATAACTAATTCAGAAGAATTGTCGCGATTTATTACTGATATGATTCCGCTATTACATCTCGAGCCAAGGCACGCGGAACCAATCAAATACATTGTGAGTGAGCTTGTTAGAAATGTTCTTGAGCATGCGAGATCAATACATGGTGCAATTCTCTGTGCTCAATATTATAAAAAAAGTAATACCATCAGAATCGGTATCGCAGATACTGGTGTCGGAATAAAGGAAACGATCAATATGTCTCATGGAACTCAAACTCACCTCGAAGCTCTGCGATTGGCACTGATGCCTGGGATAACAGGAACAACGAGAAGAGAAGGGGGAACAGAATTCAATGCTGGAGCCGGCTTGTTCTTCATCAAATCGATTGCAAAGGTGAACAGGGATCTCTTCATGATTTACAGTGGCGATTCCATGTTTAAATTACTGAAGGCCTCACCAAGTACACGCCACATCCGATTGTATGCAGATCCATTTAATGACAGACATTCAATGGAAGAAAAATTCCCCTTTTGGAAAGGAACAGTTGTCGGTATTGATATATCATTAGATGCAACAGAAGAATTCTCACGTCTTCTCGATTCAATTAGAAAGATATATATCAATACAATAAAAGAAAGAAAAAAATCAAGATATAGGAGACCGAGATTTGTATGAAAACGATTAAAATGCTCCCATTGGTTGGCAATTTTGCTGAAAATAAGGATCTCGCAAGGAAGGTTAGAGTAGAGGAAATAATGCCCTACCTTGAAAAACAAGAAGAAATCACGCTAGACTTTCAAGAAGTAGATTCAGCTACTCAGTCCTTTATTCACGCCCTAATCAGTGATTTAATTAGGAAATTTGGGGGTGACGTATTGGATCAAATCTATTTTAAAAACTGCAATGAAATCGTCAAGAAGATAATCAACATTGTTGTAGATTACATGCAAGAGGGGCTTTAGCATTTGCCACGTTTTCTGTGATGATCCACCATCAGCAGGGATAACCGCATCATAACGCCGCATCATCGAGCGCTTTGCACTCAACTGGACCTCTCATAAATGCTCCCTCCTCCCCCCCTTCCGCTTGTTTCTCTTGATCAATCGTATTGCGTTCCAAAAAAATTCTTCAAGTTCGATAATAATATTAAATAAGGTACTCCCCATTGTCGGCTCATGCTCATCAAATCGGTCTCCCTGAAGGACATTAAAAGCTACCGTGAGGCCACGGTGGATTTCCAGTGGGGAACCAATGCCATATCCGGGGAGAACGGTGCAGGAAAGTCAACTATCCTGGAAGCTATAGGTTATGCGCTGTTCGATTACAAACCCTACAAGATCGAGAACATGGTGCGCCACGGGCAGAAGAAGGGGGAAATCAGGGTGGTGTTCACGGGAAAGGACGAACGGGAGTACGAGATCGTCCGCACCATCCGGAAGAAAGGAGGGACGTCGAGCTACTACATTCACGATCTCAGGCTCGGAGGGAACATTGCCGACTCGAAACACCATGGAAAGGAGGGTGTACTCACCGCTCTGAGAAAGGATATCCTTGACATGAACCTTGGAACCGGTCTGCAAACCCTCTTCGAGGATGTCATTGGCGTCCCTCAGGGAACCATCATCACCCCGTTCCTGGATACCCCTGCACTGAGAAAGGAGAAATTCGATCCCATCCTGGGTATCGATGAGTACAAACGGGCATATGAGAAGACCGGGGAGATACGCAGGATCATCGAGAAGAAGAGGAACGGATTGGAGAATGAGAATGCCTCGATTTCCGGGAAACTGGAGGCATATGATGAAACGGTGGTGGACCATCAGAAGGTGACAGAGGAGATTGGAACTATTTCCATTTCAATCGAAAAAAAGACCGGTGAACTCAAAAACGTGGAAACACGGAAATCCATTCTGGAATCACGGGAAAAGGAGATCCAGAAGGGCGAAAGCAGGGTAAGGGAACTGAAAGCCAAGGCAGACGGAGCACGGGAACGGGAGCATGAACTGGAGACATCATTGACCCAGGCCAGGGAAGCCGCGATCATTGTGAAGGCATCAGAACCCGATTATATCGCATATGTGAAAAGCGAAGAGACATTGAAAGAACTCGAGGAAAAAAGAACAAAGAGAGATGAGATCCAGAAAGAAGAACAGGGATTACTCCGCAGGGAAGCAGCCCTCAAGGAACGGATCTCCTCTCTGGAGAAGGATCTGACGGGATCTGCAGATGAACTGGAAAAACTCCCGAAAGTGAGCGGGAAACTGGAGGCCCAGAAAAAACTGGAAGAACAAAAGAAGGAGATCGAACATGCGATCCTTGCAAAGAAGGAACGCTTGAGCCGGGTACGAAAGCTCGAAAAGGACTGTTCTCTCGATCTGAAAAAACTCCAGGAGATCAGGGAACGACTACGGGAACGAGAGGTTCTTCAGGAAAGAAGCGGCAGGAAAAAAGAGCTCGAGGAGAAACTCCACGGGCTCAAGAGCAGGGAGGTCAGCTCCAGAACTCAGATCGAGCACTATCAAAAGAGCAGGGAGAACCTCGGCTCGGGAAGCTGTCCATTTTTTAATGAACCCTGTCCGAAGATCACGGGAGAAGCATCTGATCTGTTCCGTGATGAGGAGAAGGGGCTCAATGTGGAGATTAAGTGGTTATGGAGCGAAATTGCCGAGATCAATGTTGGGATACAAGATTCCGTTAAAGCGCAAAAAGCACTGCAGAACCTGAATATCCTGGTGGGGCGCGAGAAAGCACTGGAGGAATCCACTGAAAAAACGAACGGGGAGATCGACCAACTAAAGACCCTGCTTGCGGGGGGGAAGGAGGAAGAGGATCTTGCCGGGATCATGAATGATCTTAAGGAAACAGGTGATCATCGGGGAGAATATCTCAGACTCCAGAAAGTCAAGGAGCAGAGACCCTTAGTGGAGAAGGAATTCTCGGAGAAACAACTCTCACTCACAGAATTGAAGACCTCACTCGGGGAGATCGGGAAAAGGCTTGAAACATATGTGGGACTCGATGAGAAACGAAAGGAATGTGAACAAAAGAGAAGGGGTCATAAGAAGGGATATGATACCTACGCGAGCCACAAGAAGGAATCCGAGAAGGTGGAAGATCTCACAGGTCGCCTTTCTCTGGCAAAAAAAGAAAGCAAAGCGATCACCGGGGAGATCTCAGCTCTGGAGGAATCCCTCACTAAGCTTAAACAGGATTTCAACAGGAAAGAACTGGAAACTCTGACCGGGAAGTACAATGAACTCAACCATGAACTGGGAGCCATGAAGGGAAGCAGTGACGAACTGAAAAGAAGGGAAAAACAGCTTGAACGGGAGATCGAGAGATTGGAGGGGCTGAAAAGGAAACAGGAAATGCTTGGGAAGCAGCTTCGGCTGGAGACATTCTCGGCTGAGCTCATGAACCATATCAGGGATATTCTGAAGAAGACTCCAGGACACCTGAGGCGACGATACGTTGCAGCCATCTCCCAGGATGCAAACAATCGATTTCATGAACTCATGGGGGACAACACCGTGGATATCACCTGGGATGAGGATTACGGGATCTCCATGAGAAAGGGGAAGAACACCATTGAGTTCAGGCTTCTCTCGGGGGGACAGCAGATGGCTGCCGCCCTGGCGATCCGTCTGGCTCTGATCAGAAGATTCTCCGGATTGAAGATTGCATTCTTTGACGAGCCAACCCACAATCTTGACGAGGGGAGGAGGGAGAATCTGGCCCAGGCCTTTTACCGGATCACAGGATTTGATCAGCTCTTTGTCATATCCCATGATGAGACCTTTAACACGGTCATCGAGAACACCATCGGGATTCGGATGGAAAACGGGGTAAGCAAAGTTGTTTGAATGCGTTTACGTTTTGTGAGTGGTTACAGGATCATCAGAGGGAGCGGGAAAATTATTATAATGAAGGAATCGTCATACCGGGTCCACGGAGAACAGATTTGCCGGAGTGATTTCATGATTTTCGAGTTTGAAGGAAACCGTCCAGTGATCGGGAAGGGAAGTTTCGTCTTTCCCTCCGCAACCATCATCGGATCAGTGACAATTGGAGAGAACTGCTATATCGGCGCTGGGGCCAGGATCAGGGGAGATTACGGTTCGATCACCATTGGACCTCATAGTGCGGTGGAGGACAACTGCATCATCCATGCCCGCCCTGGAGAACACACCGAGGTGGGAGCACATGTGACCATGGGTCACGGGTGCATCCTGCACAACTGCACCATCAAAGATTGGGCAGTGATCGGGATGGGTGCCATTATAAGCGACTATGCCGTTGTAGGTGAATGGGCAGCCATCGGTGAAGGAGCAGTGGTGAGGAACAAGTTTGATGTCCCGGATGGAGCCATTGCTGTAGGAATTCCGGCAAAGATCATTGGTGAGACCTCAGAGGCGTATCGCAATCAGTGGAGCGGGTTCAAGGAGATATACAACAGACTCGCGGACACGCGAAATCCGAACGACCTTGTGCCCATCGAGGATTTCAGGAGCTGTATCGATTGTGAAGGTCAGGAAAAATGATGATTAAGGAGAATGAAATAATGTTCACAGACATTGAACTGGAGGAGTGATATGAATGTTCGAATACATGAATCAGGGGGAATTGAGTGGTTGAACATCAAGGACGGGCATTCGCACCCGGTCATCTCACTGCGTTCTTCATGATCGCGGACAGCCCGGAGGATCCGATCATGAAGGGATCACTGGGTTCAGGGATCTGTCTTTCCAAAGGAGCCTATACTACAGTGACGATCGGTGGAGGTCACTCGACAAAACCAGGTGACGGTAATCGTGATGCGGGAGAGAACGATTCTGAGAGTGGGATCAGATTGATGATTTGGATAGACAACAAGGAGAGAGAGGCAGAGGTGACCCGCTTTGCAGTCGAGGGGATGATCATTGAGGCCTCGGAAAAGGGATGGATATCAAAGGATTCTCCGATGGACATTCAGGTGGAGACAAAGCTTGAACTTCCGGAAAAGAGCGGATGGGGAATGAGTGGAGCGGGAGCTCTTTCTGCCGTGCTTGCCCTTCGTGAAGCCCTGAACCTTCCCTTTACCTATTACGAAACCGTGTATTTTGCGCACCTTGCCGAGCTGGAATATTCAACCGGACTTGGGGACGTGGCGGCCCAGTGTACCGGGGGTGTGACCATACGAAAGAAACCCGGTCTCCCACCTTTTGGATTCGTGGACCGTATTCCTGTCCCGGCCCTCGACGTGGTCTGCCTTAGTCTTCCGGAACCACTCTCGACGTCCTCGATCCTTGGTGATCCGGAAAAACGGAAGGTCATCGATGCTGCGGGACGGGTTGCGGTGGACGGGATCTGCTGGCTTCCGTCACTGGACATGTTCTTTGAATATGCAAGGAACTTCACTCTGGAGACGGGATTGGCAAGTGATGAGATCAAGGAAGCACTTCAATTGATCAGGGGATTGGGGAGGGGGGAACTGGGAAAGGGGAGGTTAGGGAAAGAGAGGTTGGGGAAGGAAGAACTGGGGGTATTTGTGGGGGGGGGGGGGGGGGGGGGGCCACGGGGCCTGGGGGGGGGTCGGAAACGTGGGGGGGGGCACGGAACACCTGGGAAACGGGGGCATGGCCATGTTGGGCAATTCCCTCTTCGCCATAGGAGATACCGAAAAACTTGTGGAGACCCTTTCCCGTTTCGGCAGAATTGACGTCTGCAAGGTGGACCCGGCTGGTGCACGAGTGATCTGAAAATACGACACGATATTATCTGTGGGAAAAGGGAGGGTGAGGAAGGAAGAAAGGACTGGGAAAGGGGAGGGTGGGGAAGGAAGGAAGGAAGGAAGGACTGAGAAAGGGGGGGAGTAGGGATGTGATGAAGTGAGGAGAAAGGGAAAGTAAATTGATAATGGATTTTTACTCACATTCATTCTGACTGTTGATCTCCCGAACGATCAGGTTGGTAACCGCTTCCACGACTCTCTCGAATTCCACGGATGCATCGATAACCATTATTCTGTGATCATCTATCATTGAAAGGTAGTTGTCCCGAACCTTTGTGAGGTAGTCGGGTCTCTCGAAGATATCTGCACTCTCCCGATCGGAGGTTCTCTTCAGTGATACATCAGGCGGCAGGTCAAGGAGGAGGGTAAGGTCGGGAATGATGAAATGCGGAAGTCGGGTGTTCATTCTCCAGATCTCCTCCATGCTGACCCCCTTCGCCCCCTGATAGGCCATGGAAGCATAAACATACCTGTCGCAGATCACAGTGATCCCCTTGTGCAATGTGGGGAGAACATCGATTCGAAGGTGTTCCTCCCGGTCCGCTGCAAAGAGGAGAGCATGGGTATGGGGATCAGTGGAATGGTCCCCGCTGAGAACTTCCCGCAGGAGCCTGCCCACCGGAAGATCGGAGGGTTCGAATGTAAACACCGCCTTTATTCCATAGGCCTTCATCAGCCTTGTGACGACCTCCTTTCCAACAGAGGTCTTACCGGATCCGTCGATCCCTTCAAGGACCACGAACAATCCGGTTTCGGATCCGGGTCCATATTCTGGACGTGCCCTGTTACGATCATCCGATTCAAAATCTGGCAGCTCAATGACCTCCTCTTTTTCCGATCTTCACCTTTTCCTCCCTCTTGGAGCGCTCTTTCTCACTCTTCCTCTCTTTTCCAACTCCAGGGCTTTTACCTGACGTTTTAGATGCTGTTTGGTTTCCGTCCTTCTCGTCAAGAGTTCCATATTTAGCTGCAAAAGCATAGTAGAACACATTGAGAATGATGGGAATTCCGAGTAACAGGACAAGGGATACTTTGAGATTGGTCTTGGCATTATCTGGGGCTTTTTCAAATCCGGGATTGTCGTTCACATAGAGCTTGATGAGGCCGAACCAGGGTATCTCCCCGCGTGCGACACCGATCACCCATTCGATGGAGACCTGCTCAACGATCCTTCCATTGGCATCGGATATCCCTGACTGCTGATCGACCCTCCTGTTGGTCATTTGGTTATCCCCTTTTGTGAGATATCCATCATGACCTCGCTGGGGGGTGTAATTTATCTGGAGGTTGAGTTCCGCAATGTAATATTCGATCGTCCTGTTATGGTAGATGTTCCATTCGGGGACATCGAAATAATGAGTTCCTCCCACGGTCTCGTTGTGTTGAAGAAACACAATGGCCCTGTGGATGACAGGAGTTCCCCCCTCCCCGTTCTTGTCGTATATGATAACGTCTCCGTACTCCCCGTACGTCTCGTAGTCCTTCCCCTTTCCAATGGACCAGGGCGTGATATCGTTCGTAGAACTCACTTGCTTCACCATGACAATGTCCCCGGTATCGATGACTCCCAGAGAACTTTGATCCGAGCTGTGCTGCATACTCCCTGATTCCACAACAACAACCGGAGGCCAGGTCCGCGTATATCCGTAGATAGCAATGACAATAATAAGAACAACAATAAAGGCTACCACTACATCGTGGACAATGGAATAGTGACCGTCTTCCCCCTGGGGTTTCATATGTCGGTCGTAGAATCTCCTCAGGACACCTGCAATGCTCAGGTCGGGATCCTCCGATTCCCCTGCTTTTGATCCGAGCTTCACCTCTTTGGTTCCGGCTGCATTGCGCTTATTCTGGTCGCTGCTCATGTGCAACGAGCCAATGTCGAAGATATATATCTTTTTGGTCACGTTATACTGAATTAAAAATGCATCCCTACAAAAATTATCTGATACTGAATTCCAGTTCATATTCTTGGATACAAAAAAAGGGAAGTGCCTGGGAATGTGCCAATATTTCGCTCTGGTCAACAATGCATTGTTATCCAATGGAGAACAACCAATTGGAGGACGAACTGCAATCGATTGTAAGCTTGAGAATATATGATTTGTCCCAGGCGGTTGCTTTCCAAACTCGAAGTATATTATATTTTATGGAAAACGATATTTAGCCTGTAGGGATTTGCAATAATCAAATCCCCTCATTTATCTCCACTGGA
>CAZTGJ010000103.1:0-10292 GCA_964613025.1 uncultured Thermoplasmata archaeon
ATAATTTTATTTAGCTACTCCTCAATTCGGAGGCATTAAACCTGTGATATCTCAGGGTTATCCATCTGATATCATACAACAAAACGGGTGAAGATTTTGATTCGACGAGATCGCTGTGTAATGGGTATCGAAGGCCTGGATAATATTCTGAACGGAGGAATCCCCTTGGGGAACACCACCCTGGTGACCGGAACCGTGGGAACCGGAAAAACCACCCTTGGGATGGAATTCCTTGTTCGTGGAGCCCAGATGGGGGAGAACTGCGCATTCATCTCGGTAACCGAACCCACGGCAAAGCTTATCGAGAATATGAGAACTTACGATTTCTTCGACGACTCATTGATCAAGGCCGGAAAGCTCCACATCTTCGATCTTCATGTCATCTATGATCACCTGGGCCTGGAATGGGGAGAGTACGAGATAAAGGACATGGACATCCTTCTGGGTGCCTTCGAGGACATTGTGGACGAGCTTTCCATAACCAGGCTCGTTATCGATTCTATCACTGCCATTGCACTCCAGCTCAACAACCGGGCTTCCATCCGTAAATTCATCTTCGACATGGGGACCTTCCTCTCCACATTTGGCTGCACTACACTCCTGATCTCTGAGACAGTAGTCGAGGCAGGTGTGGAAAAGTACTCGGTTTTCGGGGTTGAAGAAGCCATCTCGGACGGAATCATGCTACTGGGGAATATTAACCGAAAGGGTGATCTGCTGAGAACTGTTCAGGTGGTTAAGATGAGAGGAACCCGTCACTCAAGAGCTAAACACGTTTCTGATCTCACACCGGACGGAATGGCTGTCATTCCGCTCCTTAAATGGGGGTCTGAGCTCGCCTAGGGGGTATTATCATGTCGGCTGAAGAGAACTTGAAACAACAGCTTGCACAGCTTCCGGATATGACAATTCTGTACCTGAATTCCGATACCGGGAATTATTACAAAGCCATGCTTGCCACCATGGATTTCATGACCAACACCCTG
Organism: uncultured Thermoplasmata archaeon; assembly: GCA_964613025.1. Taxonomy (GTDB): domain Archaea; phylum Thermoplasmatota; class DAOVMN01; order DAOVMN01; family DAOVMN01; genus CAZTGJ01. Next base: position 987 of record CAZTGJ010000103.1, read on the forward strand.
GGATATGGTGGTGTGTATATTTCCTCCACCCGGCCGGTGAGCGATATCAAGCTCCAGATGGAGGCCTCCGGTATACCCACTCATAATATTCAGTTCGTGGATTCCGTTGTGTACCTGGTAGGAGGAAAGATCGAGGAGGAGAGCAATGTTGCATATGTTGAAAGTCCTTCTATGCTGGAAACCATTATGCTTAAACTGGACTGGCAGCTCAAACAGGTAAATACCCAGGAGAAATTTGTTTTCTTCGATTCGGTGAATGGCCTGACAGTCTATAATGAAGAGAAGCTCCTCATGGAATTCATTCATGTCTTTTCCAACAACATGAGACTCAAGGATATCTACACCATCCTGATCTCAGTGAAGGAACAGACACCGGCCCCTGTTGACAGCATTCTTAGATTGAACTGTGATGATACCATCGAAGTGTGGACCGACGAAAAAGATCGAACCGGCCCTGGATCTATATCTGCCAATCGAATTGGTCAGGGTTACGGAGCAGGGGCGGGATCCCGATCCCATGATTCCTTTAGTGGTGAAACGCCAGTTGAGGATGTCCTGGACGAGGAAGAGCTGGAACCTGTTGAAGATCCCTCCTATCCCGGGGGTGAAGGACGATGGCAATAAAGAGTGCTCCATCTGGTATTCCTCAGTTAGACCGACTCCTTATGGATGGAGTGCCGCGCGGTTCCACCTTGCTCATTCTGGGTTCCACGGGTTCAGGAAAAGAGCTCTTTGCGAAACAGTTTGCTTCTGCAGGAGTGGGTTCCGAGAACGTGGTCTATTTCCCGACGGATGAGTCCGACGAAGATCTCATTACTACAATGAAGCGGTTCAACTGGAAGACCAATCTCAAGAGTGTGAATATATTTACTCAGTACTACGAGAAGGTCCTTGTCAGGGAACTCATGGCCAATCGGTACAAGCAGGAAGGTCTGTCCGCACGGGAGATCACCAAGTTCAGGGGTACGGCCATCGATCGCGAGAAAGTTAATTTCCTGAGCGAGACGGTCTACGAGATCTCCCGGGTAAAACCTCCTTTCCGTGTTGTTGTGGATTCTCTGGATTTCTACCTCACCCACTATAAATTTGAAGAGGTCCTGGCTGCGATGCAGACCATCAAAGCCCACGTACAGTACAATAAGGGACTGGCTCTGTTCACCATGTCCTCTGAGGCATTTGATCGGAAGATCCAGATGAGCATCGAGGCAACTTCCGACATCATCTTCGAGATGGAGGTCATGAAGATGGCATCCACCTACGAGAATCACCTGCTTGTGAAGAAGGTGCGAAACTACCCGGAGAAGGCTGCCATTCTTATCTATGCCATCACCGAGAACGGGATTACACCGGAAGAGGTCGCACGTATTGCATAAACCGATTCAGGAAGAGCCATTGCCGGTAAAACTTCCTGTCTCATATTCATTTGCTCCCGCCCCCTTTCCTCCCCCCTTCCCATCTACATGTAGGGTGGTATTCAGTTCATCTCTTAGTGCTAGGGTGCACCCATACGTTTACATTCATCAATTGTCAGGAGAAATCAATCAATGGAACCCCTTTCCGAAATGAAAATCAACATCGATACGATCTACCAGAATCTCAAAGACATCTATACTCCTGAAGAATTCGAATCATCTATCGAGAGGGTACAGAAAGAGTTCGCAGATCTCATAGACCGGGAGGCAGCAGCCCTCTATCTTGCGGTGGAATCAGGTCAGTTCAAACCCAGAGAACGTTCTCTCAGCGACCTTCATGATTCCGAGCACGTTACAATTTCAGGACGGATCGTGCGCATCGACCCCCTGAAAACCTTCAACCGCAAGGACGGTACCACCGGCAGAGTAGTCTCTTTATTCGCAGCAAGTCATGATCGTGAGGTCAGAATATCCTTCTGGGAGAACCGTGACATTGAACTGATCCTGTCAGGCGAGGTCACCCTAGGGAAAACAATTAAGGTGATAAACGGACGAGTCAAGATCAACAATTACGGAACCACAGTGAACATTGGAAGTTACTCGAAAGTGATGTTTATGGATTGATTCCGAACTGAGAATTGCTCAATCCTGCCGCAATATAATTTTGAGATTCATTGTCCACCCCCAAACTTATAGTATCTGTTCTACGATTTCTCATTGGAATACCATGCTTCTCAATGTATCAGGCAAATACCTCTACACCGACAGTGAGATCCTACCCATTCAGGACTATCACAATCCTTACTTTCTGGTGCTAGGAGGGGATCGAGAGAGAACGCCACTTCAGAAGATCCTGAATGAAAGCCGGATCGAATCACCTCGTAGTGAGGACCAGGACATTGCGAATATATCAGGAAAAGTAAATCCTCTTGCCCATATCATCAGACTCGGGGAACCTGAACGCTATAATAGTTTCTCAAGACCCGGAACGGAGCAGCAGGTCTTCAAGGTATATACCGATGAATCCCGATTCGTTCCTGAAGTCAGCGACGCGCTCTTTTTTAAACATGGCTTTTACACTGCCGAACATGATATACCCTACATCCAAAGGGCCGCATCCGATCTAGCCGCCCAAGGAAAGTGGATCCTTGACTCAGAGGGGAAGGACACTACCCTTCGCGTGCTTTGTTACGATATCGAGACACCAAACTATGAACGCCTGCAGGGGAGAGCACCTGCTGAGATCATCGGGTTTACCGAATTCGATGTAAAATTCAATTCCTCCCATGATCTGGATAAGGAGGAGTTCCATTTCGATCTTCGGGAGATAACAGGAAATTGGAGAGAGGATGTCATCTGGCCGCTTCAGGCACGGGGTGGGGGCGAGGATGAGATCAAGATTATTCTTGAGTTCATCAAGCATGCACAGAAAGCTCATATTATTTCCGGCCACAATATCCTGTCATTTGACAATCACCACATCTACAACAGAATGAAGTCCTATCTCGATGGGGGCGAAGGAATTCTTGCAGAGCATGAGCGTCAACTCCTGATGGAATTCCGTGATAAATACACTCGCCCGGAGAACTTTTTCACCTATGGGAAAAAATCCCTTGGCGTGAATTTCCATCCCATCTCACTTGATACCTATCACGGAGCGCTCCAGTTCTATCGTTTCCTTGATTCCTTCAGCTTAAAGAACCTTGCGAAATTCTTCGGGATCCTTATTCCTGAGCGAGAGTACGTGGACAAAAACGAGATGTCAACAGTTGACTGGAACCGCCTCATGACCTATAACAGACACGATGTCCAGGAACAGGCGGGATTAACAAGGATCATCCTTCAGCAGGCACTCCCCCTTGCATTTTCCACGGGAATGCCAGTTGAATCTCTCCTCTCATCCGGGGCAACCAAGGTCTGGGATTACATGACCATGATCCGGGGTGCACGACACAAGAAGATCATACCGGCCACCTGCAGGGCTCATGGGGTCTCCGCAGGGATTAATAGGATTCTTCGGAATCGAGGGATCGAGGACCCGAACATGGTAAAGGTGAAGGAAGAGTTTGTTCAGGCTGCCAGAGAACTGGGGCCCCCTATGAAATCAACTCAGCAGGGAAGGAACTTTGATAACGATGGGGATGATAAAGGGATCACCAAAGAACTTGCCAGAGTGGTGAAATACGGCAATGAAATGCCAGACTGGGTGAACTATCCCTACCTGGCCTTCAATACGAGAAGGGTGAATGAAAAAGGAGGGGACCTTGGATACCACCTTCCAGGCGGAATGACCATCCAGCCGGTAGATGTGAACTCGGATTTCATTCCATGGTGGCACATGATCGTGGCCGATGTTGGGGCAATGTATCCCACTATTCTCAAGGGTATGAACGTGGGAGCTGATACAGTTCGTCTTGCCAGGAAAGGAGAGGAACCCGACGACTGGGTCTGGCTGAAGCACATCACAGAGGACTTTCTTGACAGAGAAGATGTCCTTTATCGCCCTCTCTCTGATATGCCGACCGAGGTATACGCTGATAAAGGTCACTTCATCGGAATAAAGCTCTCTCAATCCAGCGGACTGGTGAATCTGGCAATGACAGGTATTCTCAACCTGATCTTCAAGATAAAAGCGGATCTGAAGGAGGGGACGCAAAAGGGGGAGGATACAAAAACCCTGAAGATGATGTACAATTCTCTCAAGGGTATGCGGAACGCAGGAACTCATGGGATACTTGTAGCTTCCAATGTCTCCTGCAGACAGTTCAATCTGTGGGGTGGAGCAGAGATCACAACAACAGGTCAGCGAATACTCCAGGATGCCATGGATGAGTTCGAAAGGAGGAACATGAGGGTCGTTTATGGCGATACTGACGGGATCTATGTGGCCTGTGCGCGAAGTTCCTTTGGAATTCCTGGGGTGAATACTGCTTACGGGGTGCGGGGGGGGAGTGGCGACTATTTTTCTGACCCGGATGAGGTTCTCAGGGTCATTCAACATCTCAATGAGCGATGGCGGGACAAGCTCAACTACCCTGGCTTTGAACTGGAACCTGAATATTCTGACGCTATGCTTTTTGTGAAGCACAAGAACTACCTCATCTGGAATACCCGTGACGGACAGCTCATCATGTCCACTAAGGGGAACAATTTCAAGGGTTCGGATAAGGCACCAATTGCCCGTAAGGTATTGGAGCAGATCATGTTCAGAGTACTCAGGGATCATCAGGAATGGACCGACGAAGTCAAGGTAAAGGAGAGTATCAAACGATCTATCAAAAAGCATACCCTGGACATCGTGGAAAAACTGGATCTGACCACTGTCGATCTGGCCGATCTTACTCTTGTCCAGACTGTGAGACCACCTGCGTTCTATAAAGAACGAGGAGGTTCGGAAAGTAACCTTGCCGTGCGTTCAAAGGCCCTGGGAAACCTACTGGGGCAGAACATCCGGACGTCATCCAAGTTCAGATTCCTGGTATTGAAAAACCCGTTGACGGGTATTCAGAATCCAACAAAGAGCGGTATCCGGCCTATTGATTATATGTGGCCGGTTGAACGGGTAACGAATCTCTCCAACATCGATCTTGACTGGTACCGCGACATGATCCTCAATTATATCAAAGGGGCCTTCGGTCTCAGAGAAATGGAGCGGACCGTACAGATCGGACTTGATGCCTTTGTGTGATGCTTCAGCTATCATATGTCACCACAATATTTATTACACATTCTCAAAAGATACGACAGCTTAGCCGGAGGGGTAGCAGAGTCCGGTTATGCACTCGACTGCAGATCGAGAGATCGGGAGTTCGAATCTCCCCCCCTCCACCTTCGTTTCCTGAAATCAATTCATCAATACATACTGGTGATATGACAAGTAAAAAGTTTATTAGTCAAGTTGTCTTTCTCCGTTTCCGTGAGAGTTGATACCTGATGATGGAAGATCAGATCATTCTGAATGTAGTCGAATCTGTTTCCGCAGACGTTGGATATGGAAGGTCCAGGATCAGTAAATGGGCAATGAAAAATCTTGGTTTGAAAGATTATGATATCATTGAGCTCATTGGTACCACCAACAGGTCAACTGCTGTAATTGTTATCGGCTTCTCCGGACCGGAATCAGATACAAATAAGATCATGATGGATAATCTCACCCGAATGAACGTGGGTGTGACCCTTGGTGAGAAGGTCATGGTGAAGAAGGCAATAACCTCGGAAGCCGAGCACATAGTTCTGGCTCCTGTTCTATCTGATAAAAAACCAATAAATTACGCTGACAACATCTACGATTTCGTGGTGGCTCGTCTCCTGAACCGACCACTTGTCGTGGGAGATACGATCTATATTCCAGGGATGAATCTGCTCACCGGTGGACGAACTGTATCCTTTCGCGTGGTCACAACGTTCCCAGCAGGGATAATCATTATCAACCATAATACCGTCATCAATCTCAGAAAAGAACCGGATCCTGGTGATTTTGCCGGGATCAGATCATATGAGGATATCGGAGGTCTCACGAATGAGATCACTAAAATACGAGAGCTCATCGAGCTTCCATTGAAACATCCGGAACTATTCGAAAAGCTCGGAATCACTCCTCCAAGCGGTATCCTGCTCCACGGACCTCCAGGTACGGGAAAGACCCTCATTGCTAAGGCTGTAGCTGTTGAATCAGGTGCAAACTTCGTTTCTGTGCAGGGCCCTGAGATCATGGATATGTACTATGGTCAGAGTGAGGCAAAGCTTAGGGAAAAGTTCGAAACCGCAATGGAGGAGAAGCCAAGCATTATCTTCATCGATGAGATTGATTCCATTGCTCCGAAACGTGAGGATGTGTCCGGTGAAGTGGAACGAAGGGTTGTAGCACAGCTTTTAACACTAATGGACGGCCTCACCAGGCGGGAACGTGTGGTGGTGATAGCCGCTACCAACCGTGTTGATGCCATCGATCCCGCACTCCGCCGGCCAGGAAGGTTCGACAGGGAGATCGAAATCGGAGTTCCCGATAAATTAGGACGAAGGAATATCCTTGAGATCCATACCCGGCATATGCCGGGAAGAGCTAATCTGGACCTCGACAAACTTGCGGAGCATACTCACGGCTTTGTTGGGGCCGATCTCTCCTCATTCGTACAGGAAGCGGCAATGCGGTCACTGAGACGGTTCATTGCTGATAATAGCATTGACCTCAATAGGACGATACCTATTGATCTCCTGCAGGATATTAACGTCACCATGGAAGATTTTACCTTGTCTCTTCGGGATGTTGAACCTTCAGCCCTCCGGGAGGTTCTCATTGACATACCTGATGTGAAATGGCATCAGATAGGAGGGTTGGATAAAATCAAGAAACGACTCCGTCAGGCTGTTGAATGGCCTGTCAATCATCCAGAATCATTCAGGAATCTCGGCATCCGTCCACCAAGGGGAATCCTTCTGTACGGACCTCCGGGTACGGGAAAGACCCTCCTCGCTATGGCCGTTGCAAGTGAGGCTGGAGCCAACTTCATCTCAATCAAGGGACCGGAAGTTATTTCCAAATGGGTGGGCGCAAGCGAGAAAGCTATCCGGAATATCTTCAAGAAAGCACGGCAGGCAGCCCCCAGCATTGTTTTTCTCGATGAGATCGATGCGATCGCCTCGGTCCGTTCTGTGAGCTCGGCAGGATCAAGATTGGATGAGCGTCTCGTGAACCAACTTTTAACTTCTATCGACGGTCTGGAATCGAATGATGGAGTTGTAGTCCTCGCTTCCACAAACAGACCGGAGCTGGTTGACCCCGCTCTTCTCAGAGCTGGAAGATTCGATAAACTTCTGTATGTTGGTCCTCCTTCCCTGAAAGATCGGCTGGAGATCCTCAAGATACATACTTCCCATATGCCCCTGGGAAAGAAGATCAATCTTGACACATTGGCAAAAAAGCTGGATGGCTTTGTAGGTGCTGATATTGAGGCATTGTGCCAGGAGGCGGGGATCATTGCAATGTCTGAAGATTTCGATGCGTCTCTCGTGCTGCTCAAGCACTTCGAAGCTGCCGCAAAGGAGGTTCGACCTTCAGTGACTCCGGAAGTCATGGAATATTATGAAAAACTCAGTAAATCGCTCAAAGGAGATATCAGAAAAATCAAGGAGCGCGAATATCAGGTATCATATGGATGATTCTGATATGGCGCAAACACCTGTGCAGCAATTGCTATGGGTAAGGGGGTAACACTAAAATGTTCAACAGATCATTGAGAAAATCAAAGCAAGAGATTGCTGATCCCGATGAAATTGCTGAGATACTAAGAAGAGGACAAGTTTGCAGGCTTGCAATGTGCAGGGGAAATGTTCCTTACGTTGTACCCTTGAACTATGGATATGCTGATGGATCACTGTACTTTCACTGTGCTGATGAAGGACTGAAGGTCGATATTCTGAAAGAAAACAATACGGTATCTTTTGAGATAACCATCGATACCCATCTCAAAACAAATGATGAACCATGTAATTGGAGTCAATTCTATCGAAGCATCATTGGTTTTGGTCATGCCGTATTTCTGAAAACACGAGAGGAAAAAAGAAGAGCTCTCCTCGTCCTCATGAATCATTATGTTGAAAAGGACTGGGAGATCCCTGATGCAAAGATTGACAATGTTACATTGATCGAGGTCAAAATTGACAATCTAACTGCAAAAAAGAACGCAAATTAGTTAGCACAATATTTAATATATATATTCTATAGACTAACAATATTTAATATGGGTTATTGGTTTTAGGGGTTTTTCGGCAGCGTTCACTACGAATTTTCTGGACAGTTTCAAATTCTTCAACAGAAATAATTGGTTCATAGGATGTTTGTATCACATCATTTCCATATCGCATCTTTCCTATGTAAATCGGATTGGAAAGAATCCTTCGTATAGAATTTGGGTTCCACCCCTTATTCCATTTTGATTTAATATTCATCTCATTCAATCGATTTGCAATATACTGCATTGTATCCCCATTTTTATAATTTTTGTATACTCCTTCTATTATGTCCTTTTCTCTCTTATTCACCACAAGCCCTCCATTCATATCATAACCAAATGGTGGGGAGGTGTTCCAATCCCCCTCCTTTGCCCGCCTAGCCATCCCATCCTTCACCCTGGCACCGATCATCTCGGATTCGAATTGAGCAAAGGATCCAAGCATATTCCTCATGAGCCTGCCTTCCGGAGTGCTGTCATCATAAGACTGGGTGACGCTCCATACGGCAACTCGATGATCCTGAAGGATGTTGATTACGTTGAGAAGATCCTGAAGACTACGGCTGAATCTATCGAGTTTATAGACAAGGACCGCATCGAACATTTTTCGCTTAGCATCCTCAACCATGCGGTTGAAGGCGGGTCTCTTGGTTGTTCTTCCACTTTCCCCGGCATCCTCGTATTCATCCACAACGGACCAGTCCTTGACATCCGCGTAGGCTATCAGCTTGTCTCGCTGATAATCCAGACTGTATCCTTCTTCAGACTGCTTGATTGTGGACGCTCGAAGATAGAGTGCAACTCGTATGTGAATTCCCCCAACAATCATAGAAAATATAGATTATATTACTTTAGGATGTCCTAATGTAATATTGATGTTTGAAACCCATATATATATGCTTCGATTTCAATTGAAATGAATATAGTGAAATGGAATAAAATCTTGATAGTATAGCAATTCACCATATTTTATTCACAATTATTGAAAAATAATTGTTACGATAATTATCAGGAACCAAAATATTACATCCTATGAATATGCAGGTAAAAGGAATTGCAATAAGATGAGGTTAGATGGATTCCCAGATCCATTAATGAAACCACTCTAATGTAGCTTGTAGGGATTTGCAATAATTGAATCCGCGCATTTTTCTCCCCAGAAA
>CAZTGJ010000104.1:0-10110 GCA_964613025.1 uncultured Thermoplasmata archaeon
CCGACGGTTCCGGAGGAACAAAAAGCTCTAATATCCCTTAGGTCTGCTCCTCCTCGTGAAATCCAGCTACGACGTGGCCATCATAGGCGGCGGTGTCATAGGGTGTTCCATTGCCCGCTCACTCTCCAGGTACGACCTCGACATCATCCTTCTGGAGCAGGGGCCGGATGTGGCCTGGGGGAACAGCAGGGCAAACAGCGGAGTAGTCCATGCAGGGTATGCCAACAAACCAGGTTCCATGAAAGCACAGCTCTGTGTTCAAGGCAACCGAATGTTCGATTCTTTCACAAGAGAGCTTGGGGTCCCTTTTCGACGGGTTGGGAAGTTGGTCGTGGGGAATGGTGATGAGGGTCTGCAGGGCATCCAACGGCTCATGAAGCAGGGAGAAGCAAATGGAATCCCGGGATTGAGCATTATCTCAGGTGAGGACGTCACGAAACTCGAACCCAATATCTCTGCCGATCATGGAATGTTTTCCGCATCATCCGGGATCACCGATCCGGTACTCCTTACCATTGCACTGGCCGAGAACGCCCACAGGAACGGCGTGGATTTCTCCCTTGAGTCCGAGGTCAATAGAATCAGAACCCAGAAAGATGGATTCAACCTGATCACCCCAAAGGGTATGGTGAGAGCATCATTCATCATCAACAGTGCAGGACTCTATGCAGACCGGATCTCCGCACTTGCCGGTGACGACCGACATCTTATCTTTCCCTGCAGGGGCGAATATTTTGTCCTGGACAAGGCAGTGGGGCATCTCATCAGCAGGATGGTCTATCCCGTTCCCCCGAAGGACCAGCGGGTTCTCGGCATTCATCTCACCCCCACCATCGACGGGAATATACTCATCGGCCCATCAGCAGAATTCGTGGATTACAAGGATGATCTTGCAACCACCCAGGAGGTTATGAAGCAGCTCCTCAAGGAGGCCAGGGACCTCCTGCCTCCCATTCCCGCCACAGCCGTAATCCAGAGCTTTTCCGGGATGCGCCCTAAGATCCATGATCCCTCCTCGGACAAGGTCGGGGACTTCATCATCGAGGAAAGCACTACGGTTCCCGGACTGATCAATCTCATCGGTATCGAATCCCCGGGTCTCACCGCTTCCCCCTCTCTCCCCCCCCTTGTTATCGATATTCTCACGGAATCAATTTCACTTACCGAAAAGGAAGACTGGCAGCCAAGAAACCCCATGAAGAAACGATTCGCAGATATGACCCCCAGGGGAAAAGCGGCTCTCATTCGGGAGGATCCTGACCACGGACAGATCGTCTGCAGGTGCGAGCATGCCACGAAGAGGGAGGTTCTCGATGCGCTAAATAATCCCCTGGGAGCGCGATCTCAAATCAGCGTGAAGATGCGAACCCGGGCAACCATGGGACGATGTCAGGGCGGATTCTGCACACCGCGGATCGTGGAGATCATGCAGGAGCAGGGTATCAGCACCGGAACCATAACACTGAAGGGGAAAGGATCCAAGCTTTTTGTGGATGGGGATAAGGCGGATAATGGGGATCAGGATGAAGATCAGAATGGGAATGGGGATGATAATAGTGAATGAGCCTGATGATCTGGGGTCGGCCTCAGTTTGTGGTCCGACGCAGTGCCGCAAAGTTGACCTGGTGGTCATCGGGGGCGGTCCTGCTGGGATGGCTGCGGCTATCGAGGCCAGGAAGCAGAGTGTTCACGATATTCTCATTCTTGAACGGGAACCCTCACTTGGCGGGATACTCAACCAGTGCATTCATGATGGTTTCGGGCTGGAGATATTCAGGGAAGCTCTCACCGGACCCGAATATATGAGACGATATGTCCAGGAGGTCGATGAGCTGGGCATACCCTACCTAACCCATTGCATGGTCCTGGAGATAACTCCGGGTAAGGAGATCATTGCTGCAACCCCTGAGGGCCTGCTCACGATTCGGGCCGGTGCAATTATCCTGAGCATGGGGTGCAGGGAGCGGTCACGGGGCGCCATCAGGATCCCGGGAAGCAGACCCGCCGGCATCTACACCGCGGGAACAGCTCAGCATTTCATCAATCTCAAGGATCTCATGGTGGGGCGGAAAGTCGTCATCCTGGGCTCCGGTGACATCGGTATGATCATGGCCCGCAGGCTTACTCTGGAGGGTGCCAGGGTGCTGGCAGTGGTGGAGATCCTTCCCTATTCCAGCGGACTCCCGAGGAATGTTGTCCAGTGCCTTGAAGATTACAATATCCCACTCCTGCTTTCTCACACCGTGACCAATGTCTATGGAAACGAGAGAGTCGATGGAGTGCAGATATCCGAGGTTGGACCGGATTTCGTTCCAATACCAGGAACGAGCCGCGTCATGGAGTGCGATACCCTACTGCTTTCAGTGGGCCTTATCCCTGAGAACGAACTTTCAAAGACAGCCTCTGTGGAGCTGGATCCGATCACCAAGGGAGCAATCGTGGATGAGGACCTCCAGACTACGGTTCCCGGGTTATTCGCCTGCGGGAATGTCCTTCATGTCCATGATGTGGTGGACTGGGTCACCCTGGAGGCAGAGCATGCAGGTCGGTCAGCAGCTAGGTTTCTGCACCAAAAACAAATACCCCCCTCCTTTTCAGTAGCGTCCGCCACTTCACCCCCCTCTCCTACATCCCCCTCCCCTCTTCCCCCCTCAAGAAGAATCGTTCGGCCGGGAAAAGGAATTCGGTATGTGGTTCCCCAGAACATTTCATTGGAAAAGGATGTCACTCTTTCTCTTCGTGTGGAGGAACCTGGACGGGATGTTACCATTGAAGTCATTCACATCGATCAGAAATCAGGCACCCAGTCTTGTATCGCAAAGAAACTGATTAAACGTGTAAACCCGGCTGAGATGATCAGGATCCCGGTGAAAGCTGCTGAGCGTGATGATTCCTCTGGGGAGTCATACGTGGAGTTGCAGATTGCTGATTCTGACCCAAACGAAAAGAGAGATGGAGGCGATCCAAGGGAAAAAAACAGGATGGAGGGAGGCGGGGGGACGTGAACACGAAACTCATCTGCATCGTGTGCCCCATCGGATGCAATCTGGATGTTCTCTATAACGAACACGAGATCCTGAACGTCCAGGGAAACCTCTGCCCGCGGGGGACGGATTACGCGGAGAAGGAACTTTTCAATCCGGAGCGGACGCTTACCACCAGTGTCAGAGTTCGGGACGGTGAGATGCCCCTGGCCAGTGTTCGGACGGTGGGGCCGATCCCGAAGCGATTCATCAGGAAAACGGTGTTCAGGTTAAAGCAGATCGAACTGGAGGCTCCGGTTGAATTTGGTCAGGTCGTGATCGAGGATGTGGAGGGGACAGGGGTGGCTGTGGTGGTGACGCGGGAAGTGAGGCTGAAACACTTCTGAAATTCTTATTCCCACTTGGGTCTAATACCCCGGTGCTTTGCACCGAGGTTTCGTCACAAGCGATAGTCCGGTCCCGCAGGGAAAAAATTCCGTAAAGCCCCGGAGCTCTGCTCCGAAGAGAGCGAAGCGAACGATGGGATAGGAATTTTTAGGGCATCGCTTTACTACAATTAGGACCAGATTGAGAATTTCTTTATGAGGATCGGATATCATCTGTCGGGTAAAGTTCATGCCCTGCTCATTGGTGGTGGTGCGATTTTCCTCTTCCCCCTGTTATTAATCCCACAGTGTCACTCCATTCCACTACCCTCATCAGGTTCTATGAACCTAACCGGAGCTCAGACAAGTCCTCACTCCCCCACCCTCCCTTACAACGCCCGCACCGTCATTCCGTTCCACTTCATTCCACTGCCACCCACCCGCCCCCTCACCACCTCACCCCGATCACGCCCTATCAAACTCTAACGTAATGAAAACAACAACTCGAGATGAACGAAACGAACGTAACGAATGATGGAAGCAGGCGCAGTGGGGGAGATGCCATGGATGAAGAAGGAAATGGGGCAAAGGGGGACAGGGGGAAGATGATGTAAATTATCACGCAATTCTAACAAAGGGGGGTGGGGGGGGGAGTGGGCGCAGGAATTGATGAGGTTGTGACAATGAAGATGACCCGGAAGAAAACCTAAAATCTGCAATCTAAGGGATGCCACGATAAACGATGAATCTCTGATAAAAAAGGAATAATCTGCTGAATTTTAGCGAATAACGAAATATTTTTACGAAAACAAAACACTTTTATACTTTGTGAAAAGACTGAGTCTTCTACCTGGATATGGTGATTTCCATGGACGAACTCGATACACAGATATTACAGGCTCTCAAGCGTGATTCCCGAATGTCGCACACCGCACTTGCCGAAATAGTTGATACTTCCGAAGGCACAATCAGGTCAAGAATGAAGCGACTGACAGACTCCGGGATCATACGGCAGTTCACACTCCGGACATCAGGGTTCGGGGTGAAAGCGCTCCTGGATATCTCCATCGGCATGAATGTGAACACCACTGAGGTTTCTTCCCGCATTGCCGCAATCCAAGGGGTGGATCAGGTCTTTGAGACTGCCGGAGAGTTCGACATCACAATCGTAATTGACGTGCCAACCATCATGGAACTCAATGAGATAATCGAACGTATCCGAGCCATGGAGAACACCATGTCCACCAAGACCAGGCTGATCCTGAAAGAGGTACCCATATCTCTCTGAACGAACCGTGTCACTGCATTGAGATTGAAGTGAGGAAACAGCACAATCGTGGCATTGAATTAATCAATAAGCACTTTTCCATTATAGGAGGGAGAATATGGTACAACTACTAGACTCGACGCTCAGGGAGGGAGAACAGACACCTGGCGTGAGCTTTTCCATAGACCAGAAACTTGAGATCGCACAGTTGCTTGACGATTTCGGAGTTGACATCATCGAGGCGGGGCATCCGGCAGTTTCACGGGATATCCAACAGGCGGTAACCCAGGTATCCAAACTCGATCTGAACGCAGATATACTCGCCCACTCCAGAGCTATGCGGAAGGATATCGACGAAGCGGTCCAATGCGATGTGGACTGGATCGGGATATTCTTCTGCGTATCCGACAAGAGTCTGAAAGAGCGGTTCAGGATGGATCAGGAGACCGCCATCGGGAAGATCACCGATGCTATCGAACATGCCAAATCCCATGGTTTGAAGGTCAGATATACACCCGAAGACTCATTCAGAACCGAATTCCATAACCTCGTCAGTGTATGCAAAGCGGCAACCGAAGCCGGAGCAGATAGAATAAGTCTGGCAGACACCGTCGGGATCATGACCCCTGCCAGAATCACACAATTCATATCACGTCTCCAGAATGACGTACAGGTTCCTCTGCATGTACACTGCCACAACGATCTGGGACTTGCCATTGCAAATTCCCTATCTGCTACTGAGGCCGGTGTCAAGGTTGTGGATGTTGCAGTGAACGGGCTGGGTGAGCGAACAGGGATCGCTTCTCTTGCAGAAACAGCAGTTGCTCTCAAGCTTCTGTACGAAAATAGCTCACAATGGGATTTCTCGCTTCTCCCCGAACTGTCCGAGATGGTCGCACGATACTCAAGAATTCCCATTCATCGACAGGCTCCCATCGTGGGAGACAATGCCTTTACCCATAATGCCGGTCTCCATGTGTCGGCAGTGCTCAAGGATCCCAATCATTACGAGAGCATTCCCGTGGACATGGTGGGCAGATCACGGAAATTCGTTCTGGATCGCATGGCTGGACGGGATACCATCAATCACAAGCTTTCGGAATGGAACCTCCAGCTTGACGAGGAAAATCTGACGAAATTCCATCACATCGTCAATGTGTATGATACAGGAGGCGAGGCTGGGAGGAATCCGGGTATTGCGAATGATGTGGGGGATGGGGAGAATATGGGTGATCCGAAGGATATGGAGAACATGGAGGCCCACTTCTATCAGACCGCCCTCGATCTTGCCAACGGCTCTTCCATTGGGGTGTTTCCTTAGATAATTGACAGAATCATATCCAGGTATCAAGTTTAACCGATGTATCTGAGTGCCTCTGCAGGATTGATCTTTGCTGCACTCCGTGACGGTCCGATGGTGCAGATGAAGGTAAATACGTACGAAATGATGGCCACCGGGAGAATGGTTCCCCAGGGAATGATGAAATCACCTGAGAATCCACTATTCGGATCCACCCAGAACCGTACTCCCAGGATAATCCCGAGACCAACCCCTATGATGATCCCGAGCACTGCAATGTAGGAGCTTTCAATCAGGAAGCTGTACCAGATCATCTTCCTCCGGAACCCAATGGCCCTGAGCATACCGATCTGCTGCCTCCGTTCTGCTACCGAACGGATGGTGATGATCCCGAGTCCGGCAATTCCCACGACGAGTCCTAGTCCCAGGAAGGCCTCAAGGAGGTAGAAGAAATTGTTGAATGTCTCCAGCATTCCCTCAAGTTCCTGTTTGATGATGAAGGTCTGCATGCCATTGGAAAGAAACTCCCGCTCCAGATCCTTGGCAAGCGCGTCCTGGCGGGATTCCGAAGTACCGCTCCTGAACTTGAACATCGTGATATATGAGGAGTTGGTGTCAAATCCGTCCTCCTCGGTGACCACCTCCCCCCTGATGTAGATTCCTTGAATAATGCTGGCTTTTGTGAAACCCACGACCTTGACGACCTTCTCATGACCCCCGGTTAGGTTATTCCTGATGACCAGGTAGTCCCCCACATTCATCCTGAACGAATCATCCTGCGGAGGTCCGCCCTCGTTGTTGTTGCGTTCTCTTGCCATCAGGTCGAGTATCACAAGGGAGGAATTGGATTCCACTGCCTTCCAGACATCCTCGTAATCCTCGTACTCGTTTTCATCCCAGCTGTCAAGCTGGAAATCACTTTCTCTGAAGAATTCATCAGAACACCCGATGAGGTCATACCAGGTGCCATTCTCCTGAAAATCACTGAATTTCAATGAAAGCAATTCCTCAGTTTTTTCTTCAACGTTCTCTGAATTTCCCGAGTCCCGGACGATATTTACACTGGAATACACAGTGAGGAGTGGAACCACCTTCTCATAGTCAGAGAGTGAGAGGTTTCCATTCTCATTGATCTTTTCTTCGATATCAAGGATCGGGCGGTCAGGATCATTCCAGACGATCATATCGTATCCTCCGGAATTCTCCTCGGTAATCGTATCGATATTCCCACCGATAAGCCCCATGATCATAGCAAGGACGGTGATAGTGAAGATGATCAATGCGAACATGGCAAGGGTCATACCGGTCCTGAAGCGATTGTCCATCGGGTATGAGACTGCAGTCTTGAAGATCGGCGCTAGGCTCTTGAATCTGCCGAATACCTTCAATAGTCCGGCCAGGATGAGATTACTGTTGTACATGATCACCATGAGGGCAGCACTTACCATGAACAACCCGGAAAAAAGGAACATTTCAATGTCCCCATCCATCTCGATCCCGAAGAGCTGATTATAGATGTCATAAGGATAGCACCAGAGAAGCAGGACGATTCCTCCACTGATGGTGAAGGCCTGTTCGTCCGGGACGTAGCGCCTGAGGAGGAGTCCTGCACCGTAGATGAACATTGCGAGTCCACCGTAACCAGCCCATGCCTGGTTGTAGAATAAACCGATGTCAACGAACGAGGCGATCACCAGGAAACCACTTATTACCATGATTACGATTTCATAGTCCCGTAGAAGTTGGTCCTTCAAAGTGGTGCTCAGCCGTTCGAATGATGTCATCCCATCATGGAGTTCGGTAACCTCGTGCCGGCTGTACCTGGGTTCGGGGATGTTCCGGATGGCCCTGATGATGTTGATCTTGCTTACCTTCCTCGATGAGTAGATAATGGTGAAGAGCGTAATGAGCATTCCACCAACGAACGAGAGGATCATGCTGTCAAAGGTGAACGTGAAGAATTCCAGGGAGTTGAAACCACCGAAGATCGAACCGAAGGCGGCAATGATCCCAAAGGCGACTCCGAGTCCCGCGATAGTTCCCACCACTGATGAGATGAGTGAATAGAAGGTTCCCTCGAAGAGGAACATGTACATAAGGTGCTTCTGGCTCATCCCAACTGCCCGTGCCATTCCCATCTCGCTCTTCCTTTCCTCCGCCAGCATGACAAAGATGTTGATGATCAGCATGAGCCCGGCAATGATAGAGAAGGCACCCATAACCATGAACAGGTCCTGCAGGCTCTTACTTCCCTCCTCGGCTCCATTGACATTCTCCTGTTTGATCTTGTACATGAGCAGGATGGGATCCTGGCTGAAGAGAAAGGGCTGGAGAATCTCCTCGACCTCATCTGATGCATCGACCCCTTCCCTGACGTCCCCAGTGTTCGATATTTTAATGATATTGATCCTACCAGTCTGGTTGATGAGGAATTGGACGCGATCCAGAGGCATAAAGATATTCAGACCACCTGAGGTTCCCTCCGGCCCATAGAGCTGTCCGTATGCTCCCCGTCCCTTATCCTTGACAACCGCTTTCACCGTGAAGACCATCTGGTCCTCACCAAGGAACACGATCATCGAGTGCCCGGCTTTTGCATCGATCTCCTCTGCAAGGAGTTCGTTCATATATATCTCATTGGGCTGGAGGTCCTCCTCGGTTACTTTATTTCCTTTCGTCGTCTCCAGTTTCCCAAAGGTTTGACTTTCCGAGTATTTGAATCCCATGAGGGAAACGCTTGCTTCTGAGAGTTTCGTGTCCATATCGAAGACAGAGACACCGTAATGTACTTCAGGTGAGAGGTCCTCGACATTCCCGGCCAGGGAAGGATTATTGGCAATGTACTGCTCCAGTTCCTTGTATTCAGTGTAATTGAAAAACGCATAACTACCGTTGGCGTCGAAGGTGAAAACCACCTCATCCGTCTCGTCAAGAGCATCGTAAACTCCTTTTGTGAACATATTCTCCAGGGTATCCCCCACCACGAGAGATCCGGAGATGATCGCCGTCCCGATCATGAGACCCAGTACCACGATCACGGTGTTCACCTTCCTGCGGGTCACGTTCCGTAACCCCATCTTGAGCAGGACCCGCATCCTCATACCCTTGATCCCGATCCCGAGAACAAGGAGGAGCACGATGATCAATGCGTAGATTGTTGATGAGTTCATTTCCATCTCTCCTCTTCATCAATCCGTGCTACTATCATATGGATTGTCCAATAGCTCGCCCGTTTGATCATCCGCAGGTATCTGCGCACCATTTTCTTGCCCCTTCCCTATGGTCTGTTCGGCGAGGCCGTCTTTGTTCTCAATGATAAATGACTCCAGATTCTGTTTCAGCAGATCGGATTTTTCAGACCGTCCGTCATCCACGATCTCCCCGCTTTCCATCCACACGATCCGGTTCATCCGTTGACCCACCTTCGGGTCATGGGTGACCACAATGAATGTCTGGTTGTTCTCCCGGTTGAGATCAACCAGCAGGTCGACGATCTCCTTGGAGGTTTCGGAGTCAAGATTTCCGGTGGGTTCATCAGCCCAGATGATCGCGGGTTTGTTGACGAGGCTTCGGGCTATGGTAACCCGCTGCTGCTGGCCGCCGCTGAGCTCCGCCGGCCTCTGGTTTGCCTGGTCTTTCAAGCCGACCATTTCAAGCATCTCCAGAGCCCGGACCCGGGCATCCGCTGGCTTCACTCCCCCCACAAGAAGCGGGAGTTCAACGTTCTCCACGGCACTCAGCACCGGGAGCAGGTTGAAGAACTGGAAGATGAATCCCATTCTATGTGCACGGAGTACCGTTTTATCATCATCTGACATGGTGTTCAGGAGTCGACCCTCCAGGTGGACCTTTCCCTCTGTGAGGTCATCGAGACCGCTCAGGCAGTTCAGCATTGTGGTCTTCCCGCATCCACTGGGACCCATGATACCCACCATTTCCCCTTCTCTCACATCAAGATCGATACCCTTCAGCGCATGCACTTTTATTTTACCGGTATCATAGATCTTGTGCACATTCCTTGCTTCGATTTTATAGCTCATGATCTCTTGCTCCATGTTGTGAATTATTATTGCTCTGATCATTTGTTTTATAATGTTTATCGTTATAGTTCATAATCGCTACAGTTCATAATCTCCTGCTGTAATATCAATTTATTTTTGTCATATTTTATGAATTATCCATTTCATTTTTTAT
>CAZTGJ010000105.1:0-10063 GCA_964613025.1 uncultured Thermoplasmata archaeon
TCCAGTGGAGATAAATGAGGGGATTTGATTATTGCAAATCCCTACAGGCTAAATAATAAGTCGTTTTAAAAATCGTACGCATTCTTGGTGCAGGGGGGAGGGGGGGAACAAATAGAAATCTCACTGCGCGTGAGGGTGCTCGATTGATTAAAATAGAAATTATTACTCGTTGCGCATCTTATAGGTAAATTTCTTGATAGTCCTTCGTTTTATCTTTTGGAGCATCCGCCAACCCAGATACACCCCGGCAACGCCTCCAAGGAGAACGATCCACAAAGCTAAGGGCAGGAGCAGCATCCCACCAGTCGGATCATTATCATACAACCCTGTTGTTTCCATCGAAATATTGAGTACTTCGATAACATAAATTCCGAATATCCCGGCCTCCAGGATCTCCAGTGCCTCTCCAATGGCAACGCTGTGAGCGGTATTCTCTCTCAGAGCTGTAAATACATGTTTCAATTCCCCCTCGCTAAGTGTTGAGCTCAATTCCTCCAAAGAAGTGATCTCTTTTTCAAGGCCATCAACTATGAACTTGGCATCTTCAACCCTAGCTCTAATTGTTTCAAGCATGATGTCCTTATCAGTGTGTTCTAGAAATTCCTGCTCATATTCATTGAGGTTGACCATTGACTTCAACTGTTCTCCGATCCCCTCTATGCTCTCTTGAATAAAAGAAAAAATTGCCTCGAACATGATGACATTACCGCTGAGTAGAGAAATTTCTTCCAAAAGTTTGCTTATTGATTTGTACTTGTTTTCTGTGATACTATTTCGAAGATAATTTAAATTATCCATGGTCATTTCCATACGTGCGAAAACATTTGACTGAAATGCCCTGATACTGTTCAGAATGGGATAGAGAACGAGTACATGTTTGTACAATTCTGGGTTCTTGGTGATGAGAATCAACCCGGATGTTCCCAGGATGACCTGTGATCCATCGCTTACCTTGAAGGTAGTGCTGGCCTTAGTGATCACCTGGTTAATCTCTGAATTGAGCTCAGGCCTTTGCAGATAGGCATTAAAATCCTCAACACCGGGATCAAGCTCCTCTGCAGTGATTACAACGAACTTGTCCCGTTGATGGCTCTGACCGGCATAAACAAGATTAAGTAGTCTCTTTTGATAATTGTTTAAAACCGTATCCATGACTCTGGACGAATCCTCCACCAAGTCGGCAACTACCCGTGAAAGTGAATCCATACTGAATTTTTCCTGGGTTCCCATTGCCTCCACAAGCTTCACACCGTGAGTCACCCGCCCTGATGTATCAACGTGTATCCCGATCTGTTCGGATTGTATCTCCCCCCCCGAGTCATGAAAAAGAACATCCGAAATAAATTCAACAAAGCCCGTTCTGTAATAATCCACCACACGAACTCTTGAAAGGGTCGGAGTTGTCTCCAGGGTTGAGGTTTCTGGTTGATAGTCTATACTCTCCGTAAGTAATGTATGCCCGATATTTGAGTTGGATTCTAGGTGGTCGTTCAGTGAGATAATATTGTTGAGACCGAAAGGAATCCATTCGTTGAGCTGAATCGTCACATTATCCTTGAGAAAGGAAATCTCCGTTGTGGGTAGACGTGTGTTCCTCTTATTAATCATCATCTACCACCTCCTGAGAAAAATGCAACAGAATGGTAGGGGATATTATCGATCTCGAAGAAACCTGTCTCTCGCTGATAACGACATTCCGGGCAGATGACGAAGGCTTTCCTGTCGTCGATGAGTACCTTGATGATATTTTCACAGTTCGGGCACTTCATGAGCAAATCTATTTGCTGTTTCACCTCGTCCGGTATCTCATGCTCTATAGTATCGTATCTATGAGCAACCGAATATGCAGTAATATTATCATAATATTTTGTATTCAGTTTCAATTTAGAAACGAAGTTCCTTTGGATAAGGACATCGATATCGATGAGATATTCCTGGGAGACATTCGCATAGAGCTTCACACCCCTGAAATTCACCAGACTCGGGGCATAATCGTAATTTTCAAATATTCGCCTGCAAATGCCTTCAAAAATCAGAGTTAATAGGGAGAGTTCCTTCAACCAGATGATATTTCCGGTATCCTTTCGAATTTTCCCCTTCTTCGAAATGAGATACAACAGCTTCTTCTGGTCAGGAGTGAGTTTGTTCATGGCATTGATGGAACCGTGTTTTCATTTTTAAATATTGTCCCGGGATTCCTGATTCTGAAAGGCTGAAAAGCCTTACTACCACTGATGTTATTGCAATGTTGTCCTCTGCATAAAATCCAAAGGTTTATAAATAATCGTTGATGTCTGCACCACTAGAGGTATAGCCTATGCATTTTAACAGATTATTTCGTACCCTAATCATCATTGGAATTGTAACAATTCTCGCACTGATTGCGACCGAATTGCTTTCCAGCAACGCCAATGCCGCCGATTACGACTGTTCGGTATACATGGATGACGACGAGAACGATAAAACCGGTCTTCCAGAGGATAAGATCTACTACGCACTGACCGTGGAAAATACTGGGGATATAAAGGACAAATATTACCTGAACGCTTCTGCGAGTCCCTGGCCGGTTTCCCTGAGTATGCAAAAAACTCCGGATGTGCTCTCCGATAAAACATATGATTTTACAGTAACGGTCACCATCCCGGAATGGGCGAACGCCTCTGACAGACAAGCGATCACGATTACCGCCACCTCGGTTGCCGTGGGCGAGAGCATTAGTGCCTCTATCACACTGTATGCCGAGTGCCGTCAAGAGTTCGATCTTGATCTCTCGGGGATTTCAGGTGAACCAACCAGTAAAGCAGTCGATCCCGGAGAGGATACCTATTTCCTATTGAATATTACGAATAATGGTAATGGGGAAGATGATATCGATTTTTCGGTCGACAAAGGAGATTATACTGATTGGGTGGTGATATTCAGCTCGAATTCCGTGACCCTGGAGAAGCGCGGTGACTGGACACATATCAACGTAACCGTGACCTGTCCGAACTCAGCGGACGCCGGAAAGATCTCCCTTCAGATCATCGGAACCTCTCATGGTGATCCGGATGAGGAAAGTGATTCCCAGACCGTTGTACCCGATGTGACCTATATCCCTGATTTCACGGTCCTTCCCTATGGTGGAAACCAGAAGACGGTCGATCCAAAGGAGAGTATAGTCTATGGCGCAACCATCGAGAACAAGGGCAATGACGAGGACACGTTCCACTTTTCCATCGTTCCGGGCAGTTGGTTAGCTGATGGATGGAACGCATCCCTTGATTACAATTCCATTACCATTTCCCAGGACGAATCCGTTAATCTGGCATCTCTGCTTACCGTGAATGCTCCGGATGGACTTGCTGATGATGAGGCGAATATCGTCGTGAATGTAACATCCGACGATGGTGCGCTCACCAAAACCCTGAACACGAGGACCAAGATCAACCAGGAATTCGATCCCGCCATCACCATTGTGGGAGGGACATCCAAGAGTGTGGATCCCGGTGACGATGTGGAATTCACCGTGCAGGTAATAAACAACGGGAACGGAGAGGATGAGATCACGCTCAGCATCATGAATGACGATCAGGCCCCGGGATCATGGGGCTCTTTCAGTGACTCCTCGGTCACGCTCGAAGCCCATGCCAATACCACAATCACCTTGACCGTCACTCCCCCATCGGATGCCTCATATCTTGACGAAGGCTATACCATGCGGATATTCGGTACTTCCGAGGACGGAGAGAATGTCACGACCATTAAAACTCTCAAGGTGAATGTAAATAAGGATTATGATCTCTCAGTCACTGTTTCGGGCGCAAGCACCCAGAAGGCAGATCCCGACGGCACCGTAGATTTCACGATAAGCATCAAGAACAAAGGGAATGCGGAAGATACCATTCTTCTGACGTTATTCGCCGAAGATGCAAGCTGGAAGCCGGAATGGGGTTCCATTGTATCATCGGTTGATCTCAATTCAGATCAAAGTACCGATGTTACCTTATCCGTGAATATTCCGGTTGATGCCGCAAAAGCGGATTACAAGATCGGGATCAAGGGTACCTCTGACGAGGATCCCTCCCCGAATCCGGTGAATAAAACTACAGAGGTAATCGTAAGCGTAAATCAAACCTATGATATCATCATCACTATCCCCGCATCACAGAAATCAGCAGATGTGAATAGCCAGGTTGATTATGAGCTTGAGATCAAGAACGACGGAACGGGAAATGATACCCTCACACTGAAAGTTACTGTCTATCCGGACGGATGGCAGGTGAACTTCAACCAGAGCACCTTGGTACTTGGCGCCAGGGAGACAGCAAAGGTAACTATGAGTGTGGAAACCCCCACAAGCGAGGCTGCAATGGCATTCTTCGTGAACTTCACTGCAACCTCACAGAATGCTCCGGAAAGTGAACCGGTCGTGGAAATCGGAAGCACCATTACCACCATTAACCAGACCTTCGAATTCGATATTACCCCGAATCCGGATTACAAGTCGGTACAACCAGGCGATACCATTGAATTCAACATATCCTTCATGAACAAGGGTACTGGTGATGATAACATCAAGGTGGAGAAGGGCGGTGACTTCCCGGACACATGGACCGTGAGCATCGCATCCGATGTATCCATCGCACTGGGTCGGACCGTCTTCAAAACCCTTACGGTCTCCATTGATGATGAGACTCTGAAAGGTGAGTATCACATAACTTTGACAGGGACATCAGACGATGACCCCCATGATCCGCCATTTTCCAAAGGTGTAAGCATCACCATCAATGTGGAACAGGAATTCAATCTCACCTCATCCATCAGTGTTGATACCCTGAGCGTTGATCCTTTCCCCCAGAACTTGGTACACAAAGTATCCTTCCAATTCACCGTAAACAACACCGGAACCGGTCAGGACAAATTCGAGTTCTCATCCGAATTCGACGCCACACCGGTACGGAAGAACGGATGGAGTGTTGCCTTCGATCCCGAGACCATTGATCTCGGGGTGAAAGAGGAAGGGCAGGTTTCTGCAATCATCACTGTTCCTTTCAAAGAGAATATTGGTACCTATGCGTTGACCATCACTGTCACCTCGCAAGGCGATTCCAGTGTAACCTCAACTCTTAAGGTGTTCATCGATGTGAACCAGACGTACAGCCTTGATCTTGTAACAAACTTCAACTCACAGCAGATAACACCCTCAAAGATCGAAAGTGAGCTGAAGGATATCAACTTCACAATCACGGTTACCAATACCGGAACCGGTGACGATAAATTCTTCCTTTCTCTTCTTGGGCTGCCAGAGGGGTGGTTCATGAATCTCGCAGGGAATACCGGGATACTCACCGAGGGCCAATCGGGGGATTTCACCCTCAATCTTCGGGTGCCAGGCCGCGAAGAACCAGCCACGTATATAGTTGAACTCATAGCCACTTCCGACGGCAGACCGACAGTGATTGAGAACATCACCCTTCAGATCGTAGTGGATGAACTTCATACTCTGGAAATCACCACAAACGAGCCGATCAAGAAGGGTGATGTGAACAACTTCACTCATTTTGACATTGTGGTTACCAACAAGGGAACAGGATTCGATACCTTCACCTTCGATTATCGTGACGTTCCCACGCAGCTTACAGTCTCCTTCCCCGATGGAACAGGTACCGAACCCATTGGTTCAAACAACCAAACCACAAAGGTCGTACGTGTTTTCATTGAGGATAAAACCATCAAGGCAAAATTCTTCTTCAATATAACGGTGACCTCTGATGAAGACCAGAGTGTTGAAAAGATATTCATGCTCACCGTGGATGTGAACCAGTCCTATGAGGTCAAAGCATCACTGGTTGCATCACCGGCAGGGAACAAGGTCGAACCCGACTCAACGGTCATCTACGAGTGGGAAGTTACCAATGACGGAACCGGAACGGATGGCGTCACCGTCGAAGTACCCACCAAGATAGGCAATGATACGAACATTCCTCCGGGATGGAAGGTCACACCCATTCCCTACAGCTTCGATCTTGATGCTGGCGAGACCAGGGTGATTGATCTCGAGGTGGAAGTTGACAAGGACGCTCAGCCCGAGACCATCTTCATCGTGCTCTACTTCACCTTCCATGATGGAGATGAAAAGATTACCAGGGACATTACGGTTATCGTAAACCAGACCTATGATGTGAGTACCACCCTGGATACTAGCATTCTGCAAATCTTCCCGGGATTCAGCGGCAGTGCCGAGCTGACCGTAAAGAACACGGGAACTGGTGTTGATTACTTCAAGATCGAATTGAGCAATGTGGATGGTGTCATTGCCATTCCCGATCCAACCCTCACCGAGCCCATGGTTCCAGGAGAAACGGTGATTGTAATCATGGACTTTGATGTTGCCGGAGGCGAGGAACCCAGAACCGAACTGTACTGGATTAACGTGACCTCGCAGGAAGCCAGCGAGGATGGAATCGAAGTGATGGATTCTTCCACCATCGAAGTCAAGATCAAGGAAACCTACGGTGTGTTCATCGGTCAGTCCGAAGCAACCTTCACGGTTTCACCGACACATGCTAATCAGGGAACACGTAGCTTTTCAGTGACAGTAACCAACGAAGGGAGCAGTGACGACATCTTCAACTTTGATTTCAGAGACGACAATAACACCAATACCTACAAGAAGTTCATAACCCTGCCCAACAGTATAGAGTTGGGACCGGGAGCCTCCACCAGCGTGCAGGTTCAGATCACCGTCGATCCATATAAAGTTGACCGATTAGCCGAGGCGGATGGAAATCTCAAGGATATTACCTTTTATGTCTTTTCGAAGGGCGCCGATGACAACAACGTGGTCGTGGAAGGGGATACCACCAAGGACTTCCTCTGTCATGTGAATATCGAGGAATACAGATATGCGTTCTTCACTGCCGTCACACCTTCCAGTATTACCATGGATGTCGATGATACCGCAATGGTGAACGCGACCATCAAAAACGAGGGGAACGGCATCGAACAGTACTCATTCATCAAGGATGGAGAGAATGGTATGGGTCAGTTCACTGACTGGTATGAGTTCAACGTATCGAGCGTCATCATAGCTCCCCTGGAATCCGTTCAGGTATCAATTACCGTTGATCCAAAATCCGATGCACCGGTAGGCCAGCACGACCTCGAATTCCATGCGGAATCCGAAACTATTTACAGTACTGACGATGAATCCTTTAGAATTGATATCGAGGAGAAATATGGCGGTTCCTTCGTTTCCGCTACCAACAGGAGTTCTGATCCCGGAAAGACCGTCAGTATCGATGTGGGTGTGAGGAATACGGGAAATGCCCCACACGACTTCAAGATGGATCTTCCGCCTGTGCCTGAGGGATGGGATAATCCCAGTTGGTCAGGTGGAAACATCAAATCGATTGACGGGGATTCTTCAGGTACCTTCACCATAGAGTTTGATATTCCTGACGATTTCACAAAAGCCAAGGCCGGTCTGTATCAATTCCAGCTCGATGGCTACTATGAGGACAAGGGAGGAAGTGAGACGAAATTCGCAAAGTCCATAACCCTCAACCTCACGGTCAACACCATCTATGGTGTGGAGGTGGGTGCCGATGATTATCAGGATAAAGCGGAACCCGGGGATCTGGTGATTTACCAGATAAAGATCCGGAACAGCGGAAACACAAATGAGACCTATCAGCTCAGTGTCCTGAAAGCCGGAGCTTTGGAAGATGCCAAACCATGGACCACCATCGTTGGTGCCGACCCCGGCAATCAGATCACCATCCCAACCGGTGAAACCAGATATCTCGACATTCAGGTTGCCGTGCCAGATTTCACCGATGAGAACGATGAAGCAGAGAAAGGTCTCTTCGGTGTGAAGATCAAGGCAGAATCCACCAACGAGAGTACTGAAAATGGAGAGCAGATATTCGAACTCGAAGTGGAGGAAATGTTCAGCGTAAGACTCTGGGCGGATATTCCCGGAAAGAATGAGACCCTCAGGGAGAATGACAACACCGAGATGAGCTATACACTCAATGTAAGGAACCTTGGAAATACCAACGATGACATTGTGATCACTGTTCCGAATGACGAGTTTTCCGGTGAAAAGTCTGACTGGAAGGCAAAATTCGGTACCCAGACCTCGAAGACCGTTACTCTTTCCTCCCTTGCCCAGCAGTCCGTCACCCTGACTCTTACCATCGACAAGGACACTGATCCCGGTGAGTATACTCTCCAGGTACGTGCAGAGTCCCAGGGAGACACCGTAGTCTATGTCTATAGCACGATCTACATCAACCTTTCAAAAGCTACGTATGGTGTGCAGATCGAGAAGTTCCCCACAGCAATTCCAAAGGTGAATCCGTCGGATGAGTCAGAGATCGAGTTCAAATTCACTCTCACCAACACTGGGAATCAGGATGATACCTACACCGTGGAAGTGGAAACACAGCTCGGATCCGGAACCTACAAGGGCTGGATCATGGAGTTCGAGGATAAAACCGACAGCAGGGTGGACCAATTGGTAGTTCCCACGGATCTCAAAGGGAATACGGATCTCTATCTCTCAAAGAACAGCAGGGTCGATATCACCCTCTATGTGATCGTTGCCATAGACGAAGAGGAGGATTCCTACTCAGAGATCGCCATATCAGCCACATCGGACAATGATAATTCCCAGGTGCAGTATCTCTACTTCAATCTGACCGTTATCCTCCCGAATATCATGCTGGATGATAGTTCGGAATATTTCAATATCGACCCCACCACCGATATCGAAGAGGACGACAGTATTGATATCAACATCAGGGTATTCAACGATGGAGGTGCCGAGACCGGTGAATTCTATGTATTCTTCTACAACGGAAAGAGGGAGTCACCCAATGAACTTTCCGGAAATTATATCTCCTACGAGAGAGTGGATAATATTCCTGCTCATCAGTACTTTGAGGTGTCCACCGAGTGGGATGAGATCCCGGGTGGTGAAAATGACATTTATGTCTACGCTGACAAACCTATCCGATCGGGAGAGGGAAAGACCTTGATTGACAACTCATTCAGCTCGGACGGGAAAGTTCTGGAAAGCCGTGAGAATGACAACACTGCCACGATTAGTGACACACAACAGTTGGCTATCGATCTGAGGCCTGACCTGACAATCATTAACATCGACTATGATGATCGGGAGATGGATACCACCACCACAGTGACGGTCACCATTGCCAACGAGGGTTCTGCAGTTGCCGAACAGAGTTCTGCTATCGTGGGCCTTAAGATCGGTGGAACATCCCTCAAGGGGAAGGTTTCCAACCGTATCAATCCCGAACTCACAGAGGAGATCGATATCGGTGATGACATCGATATGGAATTCACCTGGGAGATCCCGGATGAAAAGAAGAACTTCACGGTGAAGGCCAATGTGGATCATCCCGATGACTCCAACGGCAAGAACGATCGTCTTACCGTCTATGTGCAGACCGAGGAAGGAGGTACTACTCTTGATCCGGCAGGTAACCCCCTCCTGATAGCAGTGGGAGTGGTTGCTCTCATTCTCATCGTCGTTATCGTTTTGATGATGGGGAAGATGAAGCAGATGTCGGCAGGTGGTATGGCTCCTGGGGGTGCGCCACCAAGAAAGGGCGGACCAAAGGGCAAGCCGGGTGCACGGCCACCGGGTAAGCCGGGTGCAAAGCGTCCACCGGGTGCAAGACCGCCAAAGCCAGGAGGGAAACCGATCACCCCGCCCAGGAAGGGAGCCGGAGGACCACCAAGGAAACCGGGTGCACGACCACCACCGGGTAAGCCGGGAGCAAGACCCCCGGGAAAACCAGGTGGCCCGCCCGGAGCATCCATGAAACCCTGCCCCAAGTGTAAGACTCCGATTCCCATCACCTCAGCAAAGAGGCCGATCAAACTGATCTGTCCCAAGTGCGGTGCTTCGGGAACTCTAACCAAGTAAAGGGGATCACTCCCCTTTTTCTTTTCTTTTTTCTTCTTTCTTTTTTTTCCTTTTTTTCACCTACTTTCATCTTTTAGTTACTTGAAGCGAAACCCTCCCTCCTTCAGGTGGGAGATGAAAGCG
>CAZTGJ010000106.1:0-9999 GCA_964613025.1 uncultured Thermoplasmata archaeon
CTAGTTATTGCAGACATTATATTTTTCCTCCTGTTTGCTTATCTACTCCACACCTGGCACAATAGTGATTGAAGTTAGCATGAATCATTACGTCAGGATTATTTATACATTTCGATGGAATTGGCAGAGAATCCTGGTTTGAGATTTTCCATCTCCGTCTTGTGGGGGAGGAGTTACAACTTGTGGTCGCTCAGGGCAACATCGGCTGCTGATGCGGATTACGCGGATACGGCGGATTATCGCAGATGACAAAAAAGGATGGGAATTGATGTGCGGATGATTCAACAGAGTGGGGGGGAGAGAAAACTTGTTTTCACTCTGGATGACTCATCAGAGTCGTTAAGCCTTGGCGACGGAGGAGCCCTGCTAGAGTAAATGGAGGGAAAGGGGGCAGTTGGGGAGGGAGGAGCCTTGCTATGATTTAATGAGGGGCAGGGGGTGGGGTAGGGTTTGATTAATTCTCCTTGGTCGCATTGACACATTGATCAATTCGTTCATTATACCACATGCGAATGATATCCTTGGTAACAGGATAATTACTATCAAGGAAAATTGCTCCAATTAATCCTTCAAAAAATCTTTCAATTATTTCAAGTGCACCTTGCTCCTCAATCTGATGAACATCGTTCTTCGTAATGTTGAGTGAGTGGTAATCAATGGTAAATTCCTTCCACACATCAATCTGGGTTTCGGTATTGGCCAGCTTGCTTTTGCAGATGGACAGATCTCCGCTGTCGCTGAGGCCGCGTTCCCTGAAGATGTCTACCAGTGCCAGATTGAGGACTGCATCTCCCAGCGTTGATAACATCTCATAATGCTCAAGGGGTGGATTTGATCTTTCCGGATCCGGTCGTTTCTGGTACTCTTCGTGTGAATAGGGTTTTGTGGTGAAGGCGGCTTCAAGGAGGGATTCGTCGGTGAATTGGTAGTCGATTCTTTTAGCGATTGTTCTCTTGTCCATGGGATCACGTGGTGTTGTATTCGTGGTTCTTCAAGTTTCTGTTTGGGTCATTGGTTTGTTCGATTCTGTGTTTGTGGTTTTGTGTGAATCGAAAGGAAGAAGGTTCGTTTCATAGCTGCGTCTCATTCCTGCTCCACCCACTCCCCCCTTCCTTCCCCCATGGCCTATCGGCTCTGTGCCCCTCTGCTCTTCGTTCATTGACTTTTTCTTAATAACCTCCCCGCCTCCGCGCGAGGCCACCCTTCGAGCATACCATACCATCTTTTGAAATCCGCGTAATCCGTTAATCCGTGAAATCTGTGTTCCTCGTCGTCGTCAAACCAACCATACAACAAGAGAGGGGGGCAGGGGGAGAAACCCTATGAAAGCGGTGACTATGGAATATGAACACACCCTTCCCCCATCGCCTCCGGCTCTGTACCCTTCCCCTATATTACCTAGTTTTTTCTATCCTCCGCGCAAAGGTCTTGAAAAAAATAATCAAGACTCTTCTTCCTCTCCCTGGGTACCCAGCATTTTCAGATTCACACTGATTCTGACTTTTTCTTTCTCACTCAAATTCTCCCGGAAAACCTTTAAATTGTCTGTTTCCTCCTCGATCTTTTCTGCTAATGGAATTAATTCTTTCTCTGTGAACGGATGCTTCAGCCCGGATATGTTACATACACCCAGCTTCAGATGCTCATTCTTAAGGTCTTTCAAGGGAAAACAAATCCACCATTGAAGTCCATCGTGCATGATCTCCTTCTGCCCCGTGGTCAGGCGGTAGTGCATTTCAGTCCCGATCTTCCTCCTCCCGCTCCTGAAGGTTTCTCCTGTGTGGCCATCTCCTGGATTGAAGGTAACTGAATATTCACGCTCTTTATATGAACCGGATCGGTAGGATACCGGACTTATGAGGAAGAAGGCGTGACCAATTTGTGGTCTGATATAGTTGGGAAGATATATATTCGATCGAATGTCATTCAACTGTACATTACGATCTTTAAAATTGTCCGAGAAATACCGCAGCGCAATATCCCGGATTGTGTCTAATTGTTCGTGAATCCCCTGCGATGATGTATCTTCAAATCTTGGGAATTCGTCTGACCAGATTTCCTGGCCCGATTGATCAGTTGCAATTGATTGTTTAATAATGGGCAATAATATTATCACAAGGAAGAATGCAAAGATAACAATTGCAATAAACACGGCCGTAGGGTAAATAGGAGACGCGGAAAAAGTGAGGAGTGCAATAACAATGGGAAATGCGAGTAATATTAGCAATAAGAACATACCGACAAGTATTTTCGTAGAGACGGATGCATCCTTTGTAATGTATTTGAAAGTAGCAATTAGCTTATTACTCGGATCTGGGATACCCAAAGGCGAAGATGATGTCTCTCTCAAATCGTGATTTTGAGATTCAGATGTTGGCATTTATTCTTACTCCTGACAGTTTTTTTTAACGATTGGGGAACCAAATTCACAAGGTGTTATTCTTCGAGCGAGGCACTATCCGCCCTAGTAGGACTTATTTACATGACCTCGACCCCCTGGCTCAGTCTTGCTGTGTCCGAATTACTCAGATTAGTTATCTGCTTCTTCATATATTTTTCTGCTCAGGGACATATTGATCGAAGATGAAGCATCAGGGAGCAGAAAGATAGGAAGGAGGTACCACCTAAGCAGGCAGGGCTCCATTAATACGTGAATAATTCATCCAAGCAAATAATCCCAACACAATAAATATCTGCGCAATCCGGCTTGACGATGCTTCGTATCATACGCAGCTCGGAAGCAAGTTCCTCACTCGTCCCCGTCGTCGTCCATTCAGCCATCCATACAATAAAAAGAGGGGGGGAGGAGTGAGCATGTATGCGAGGTCCGGTTAGGTTCGGAGAACCTGATAAGGAGTGAGAATCTATTCGAGTTCTGGATGACACGAAGTGTCGTCAAGGAGTGAGGACTTGTCTGAGGTCCGGATGACCCGAAGGGTCGGCAAGGGGGAAGAGGAAAAAAAGAGGAAGGGGCGTGAAGATCGAACCGGAAGATCTCGCCCCTTGCAAAACCTAGGTGCCCCTATTAGTGGGTCGCGATTGTGCTCTCTGCTGATTCAGGCTGGTTTCCCCGTTATCATTGTTGTCCATACCGTTCTGTGTCTCTGTATTGTTCTCATTGTGATGCTCATTAGTATTTTGATCTCCGGCATCCACACCTTCGGCAAAGAGTGTCGCAGTGAGACACAGGGTAATGCCGATGACTGCGATCATACTTAGGGCGACTAGTTTTGATCTGATATGAGTATTGGCCGATTTCATGATTATCACCTCGATGGGTGAGGGATTGTCTCTCCGGAAGTATATATGGAGATTGGAGGGGTTCCTTTTACTCCCCGGCAGGACCACATCTCTACTTGTTGGCCAGCCAAAGGGTATACGACCCCAAGACCCGACCTGCTATCTGCCAGCTTTCCGGATTGGTATACTGAAGCTCGTCCCCGGGAGTATGATAGCCGGGTGCGTTCTGCCCCCAGCAGGCCGCAAAGTCTGAGCCGTGGTCCCCGAAGTGGAAGAAGTCGCTGTAGGGGTAGTTCTTCATGGTACCCACCGAGATATTGTATTTCTCATCCAGCTCCGGGTTTTGTTTCCAGAACTCATCGGCAACCTTCAGGATCTCATCCTTCCGCGTCTCGGTGTTGGCGTTCAAGGGCAGGGTATTGTTCCGCCCGTCCGAGGTGACATTCATGCAGGTCATGTCGAAGTTGGTCATGAAAATGCAGTTGTCCTCGATCTCCCGGGAGTGGTTGAGCACGTACAGCTTCGAGCCGAAGAGACCCTCCTCCTCCGCTCCGAAGGTCATCATCCGGATGGTTCGTTTGGGCTGATACTTCACTAACTGCCTGGCCGTCTCAATGATACCGGCCGCGCCAACGGTGTTGTCCGCGCCTCCCTCACCGCAGTAGACCGTATCGTGATGAGCACCCATGACCAGGAATTCATCTGTATCTCCGGTCCCCGGGATCTCCCCCATCACCACCCGGGTCTCCCGGTCCTCGATGGTGACGTCGAAATTGATGTTGATCTCACAGTATTCCGTTGGGCCGGTGGAGTTCTCACTCCAGCTCTTGATCTCCTTTCCGGCGCCCATGGAGAGCATCATATGGGGAATGAGCTGATTCTGGTTGTACTCGTCCGTGATGGGTTTTGCACCGCCGTTCACCTCGTCCTTGAGGGCCGATGTCTTGCTGATGGGCATGATCCTGCCCCCGTAGATCATATTCGCTCCTGCGGAATGGTTCATGGCCTGGCAGTAGAGCTGGGTGTAGGAGAGTGTTCCGTCTGTCTTCACCAGGACCGCCTTTCCGGAAACATCGCCTGCCTGGGAATATGCATCGTCGGTGCCGTTGCCCACGAAGGCCACCTCGAAGCTGTCGGTCCCGCTTGTGGAGCCCGAATATCCCAGAACCACGAACTTGTACATATGCTGATAGTTCCTGTCAATGACCCCTTTCTCGTTGGACAGAGCCCTGATGTTCAGGGATGCGCTCTCCACCTCGTAGAGGGTGACGGTGTAGCTCTCGATGTGCACATTGGAAAGATTTGCCAGTTCGAACTGGGAGGCAATATAATCTGCGCCCTGGTATTCTCCCATGGTCCCGGCGAGCCGCGGTCCGTTGCTCACCAACTCCTCCCCATCCTGGTAGGCGCGCTCCCAGTCGTAATCGATGATCGTGATCTTGGTTTCCTCATCATCATTGAGTACAAATGAATAATAGGCAGTGCTCAGGATAATGACAGCCAGAACAATGGAAAGCGCCATGACCATGCGGGAACGGTCCTCGGTCAATCGGGAAAAGATCGAACCGGCTGCATCATCTTCCGCTTCCTCCCCCCACTCCCCATCTTCCCAGTCCTCATCCGCCTCGCCCAGATCGCCCCTCTCCAATTTGTCGGTGTTGTCATCGGACCATTCCCCTGGTTCAACGGTTTCCTGGTTTTCGGTGGTCACGGACTCGTCCTGAATTTCGATCATTGTCATAGCCTTCGCTGAATCTCTATTTAAAAATATCTCTGCCTGCGAATACATGAAAGTCAGGTGGTGCCCGAGGGAGTAGGTGGTTAATGCAAAGAAAAAATAAGGAGATGTTAAAAAATCGGTGATGGTACTCGGGCACCAACCTTATACTTTTCTCTTTGTTTATATTGCTTTCCTTTTTCATATATTGGAGTGTTACCTTTCTATGGGGCAGTTAACTTTTCCGTACGTAAGGGTGTTTAGAAGGGATTTTCCTGACAGTATTTTCGGGTCTGCGACGCACGGAAGGATTTGCATCATGTGAGCTGAGAGAGGGGGTGACTTGGTGGAACCCGGTGGGGGGAGAAGGAGGGAAAAGGAATGGAAGCAAACGACCACGTGCCCACATACGATCCAAGGGAAGAGAGGGCGGGGGGGGAAGGAAATAAAAATTGCGCTTAAAATACAATAATCACTCGCTCATATCTTCCAGGTAAGCCTCACACTCCCAGCAATAATGGTCACGGGACTCCTTTACATACTCCATCTCAGTACTGCACTGAGGACATCTCTTCTTGGGAGGTCCCTGGCCTGGCTTTCGCATGACCACATACTCTTCGCACGAATCACAGTACCATCGCTTGTATTGAGGAATGAATCGCACCGGCTCACTGCAGGCCGGACACATCCGCTTCCTTGCCTTTTTCCCTGCGGCTCGAGGGGGTTTTCGGGTTTGAACAGGTTTCCGCTTCCGCATCATAAGTCCGATCATCAGAAGGGAAGCACCAAGCGCAGCCGGGATCATAACCATGGTCATATTGAGTTCGTCATCCCCGTCATTTGATTTCTCTGTGATGGTCAGGGCCGCATTTTCCTCGCATACGGCACCCTCTCCGTCCTCGACAGAGAGCACCATAATGTAAATACCCGGTTCAATGTCAGGTTTGAAGGAATAAGAGATTATACTTTTCAGAGGAAGCTGTGCTGTGAATCTCACGGTTCCGGTTCCATCCAGCACCTCTATCGTTACCAATGTGATATCCGTGATCCCGTCAGCATCATGAATCTCAGTTGTGAAAATTATTGTTTCTCCCGATTCGTAGGAGGGGCTTTCCAGTTCCAGGGAGCGAATCTCCGGTTCGGCATTCACAAGATTAAAGGTGAGATTCTCCTCTGCCATCATTCCCTGTATGTCCCTCACAATCAGTCTGAATGTGTATATCCCTATGGCGAGTTCCGGTAGCTCAAATGTTTCCAAAATGGAATTTGAGATGTCAAGCGGGATGAGCGTGAACTCACTGCTATATTCATCAAGGCCATAGATCTCTGCTGAGACGATATCCTCGATACCGTCGGGATCATCCAACTCAATAGAGAAGTTGATCGATTCTCCATTGGAATAGTCATTCTTATCAACAGAAAACGTATTGATCACAGGAGGTTCATTGTTAAAGATCACCAAACCCCAAAGGAGATCATTCGAGTATGTGGGTCCGCATGTGCATCGAACCTTAAACGAGAATGAACCATCATCCATTTGGCTGCAATCCAGCTCATATCGCCACTCTCCGCTGTTCCGGGCTCCCCCATGATAGCCATTCTCGAAGCTGTCCGCCTCCACCCAGGTTCCCTCAATTTGTATCTCGACGGTATCGGCCATGGGATTCGCTGTTCCGACAATGGTTGCGGATTGTGTGATCTCTTCATCCATTCCAGGGGATTGGATCGAAACTGTGAGAAGTTCAGTCGTAAATATGATGGGGTTCCAATCCTGAAGCGGATTTCCGGCAAGGTCGGCTGGATCGTTACTGAAGTCAATGGTGTACTGTGTCCCAAAGGCAAGGTCATCATCAGGATACATCCGAATGATCGTCTCATTATAAAATGTGCCATAATCGAAATCCGCAGTCATGTTTTCAATGACGGAGCTCCAGTTCATGAGCTCCGAGAATTCGATTTCAATAATAGAGTCGACGAACACATCCTCCGCATCGATCTGCGGGATTAATCGTATCACGGCGGGTCTTTCGATATCTACGGTGAACGTCCATGTCGGGGATGATAATTCGTGCTCCCCATCGGAAACAACAACCTTCCAGAAATATGTTGCTCCGCTTTCCAGGCTGTGAGCGGTATACGATGCCTCTTCCTGAGCCTGGGATACTATGTTCATGGTC
This sequence comes from uncultured Thermoplasmata archaeon, assembly GCA_964613025.1. Classification (GTDB taxonomy): domain Archaea; phylum Thermoplasmatota; class DAOVMN01; order DAOVMN01; family DAOVMN01; genus CAZTGJ01. Next base: position 7,135 of record CAZTGJ010000106.1, read on the forward strand.
ATGTGTGAAGTACCAAGATAGACATCATAACTCAGGTCATCATGGTCCCTGTCCGAAGCCCCCCATTCGAGGGTTACCGTAGATGACCCGATTATTGATCCATTCTCTGGAGAAAACAGTCGAATGGTTGGGGAATAGAGGTTCGTTGATGCGGTGAAAAGGTACACCCGGTCCTCATCACTCCCTACTGCCATATACGACCCATCACCGGAGATCGAAACCTCGTTCACTTCCTCTCCTGTTACATATTGCCACAGTGGTTCCCCACTTTCACGGTCCAGCAGGAATACCATACTGGCTTCATCTTTCCCCTCATCATTACCCACAAAGACATAGTTCCCGTCTTCTGATATATCAACGGATCCAACCTCTTCCAGGGCGAAGAAGCTCCAGAGAGGTTCACTTTTCGATTTATCGAAGAGATACACCGTTGCATCATAGCCACCGGCAGCGATGTATTGACCGTCCGCTGACAGAGAAAGGTCCAGAATCTCATCGCCGGTTTCGTAGGTCCAGAGTGGATCACCAGAATCCCGCTCGAAGAAAAAAACTCTATCCCAGGTTCCTGCACAAATATATTCTCCATTTGTTGAAATATCAACAATACCAACCCAATCACCGGTATCATAGGTCCATTCGGGATCCGAAGAGGCCTTATCAAATACATAGATGGTATCATCCCCGCTTCCCGCGACAATGCTTGAGCCATCACCTGAAATGGCCACGGATTCAATATCGTTATCTGCCGAATAGGACCATTCCGGATCTCCGTTTCCTGTTCGTTGGAAGAAATATATTGTTTGAACCGTATCTCCCGCTACGATATAACTCCCATCAGACGAAATATCAACTGTTGCAACATACTCTCCGGCATCATAGCTCCATAATGGCACATTGGAGTCTTGCCCGAATAGATAAAGATAATTCCCACTGCCAACTGCAATGAATTCACCCTCAGCCGAGATTGCCACATCATTCACCCAGGAACCTGCATCAAAGCTCCATAGAGGTACATCACTATCACGATTGAACAATTTTACGACCTCGCCATCATCCCCGGAAACGATATACTCCCCATCCGTCGAGATCTTCACGCAGGTAACATAATCATCTGCCTCATGGTACCACATAGGTTTCTGGTTATAAAATGTCTTGTTAGTAACGTTCATGGTGTAGTTACCATTTCCATAGCTATAGAGTTCGAGATAGTACCTTCCTGCAGAAAGGTCCTCAACAAATACTCCTTCGTAATCTCCCATCCCGTCGGAATAATCAATTTCATTCTCATCTTCATCCCAGAGTGACATATCAAGATCCATTTCGTTATTGTCGAAATGAACGATAACCCGCAGGCAGTCGCCCTCCGGGACCTCGATCCAATACCAATCGTCATCATACTCCTGCCCGAACATATCGTCATAGAATCCATGTGTGATCTCGGCCGCATGCTCACGGTCGTCATTCTCCTCGTAGCTGTCATCCGGAAGAAGTTCATGCGGGGGATAGATGTAGCATTCCCCCCTGTTGTAGGGAGTTCCATCATGCATAATGGTAAAGGTAAAATTGTCCTCAGGCAGATTTCGAGCAATGAATTCCCCCTCCTCGTCTGTTTCACCACTGGAAAAAAGAGTATCGTTCGATTCATAATATACCCGGATCTGCTCCCCTTCGACATTGTACCAATCGTTATCGTAGGTCCAGAAAAACAAATCGTTCATATTATTGTCATCATCCCACTCTGCTATGATCCCGTAACCCTGGATGTTTCTCCCCAATATCCCAGTGCTGACGTCGAACTCCCCAGCATCCACGACTTCCCCATCCACCACGGCCTCCCAGCGATAATCTCCGTTCGACATATCGGGGGAAACCCACTCACCATCACTGTTCGTATGCCCGGAATCGACCTCGTCTCCGGAATCTCGATCGTAAATGGTTATGGCTGATCCTGCCACGAATTCATCTTTTACATGGGCAAAGAAGGATGCATCGTTCTGCATGCTGTCATCATCATTATTGAACACCGCCTGCTCCACATTAACGATACCCTCGGGATACATAATAGCGAATACCACCTCCATTGAATAAGGACCCTCGCCATAGTATGAGTAAACCTCAACGTAGTAATATCCGGTATAATCCACGTCTATGGCCATGACCCTTTCAGTGCTGTCTTCTCCCTCGGACCAGTCCATTTCCTGTCCTGCCTGATCCTCCAGAAGCATATCGAGGTCAATTTCATCGCCATCGAACCGAATGGTCACGGTAAGGTTGTCCCCCTGGTTCAGGTAGACACGATACCAGTCATCGTCATCCTCTGAACAGGTCAGGTTCTCATAGGTTCCTTCTTCCACTTCCGCAGCCTGAGCCTTCGAATCGTTCTCTTCGAATTCATCGTCTTCTGCAAGGGCCAGGGGTGATATAAGAATGATCACGGTAACCAGGAAAATAAGTACCGTCATCTGGACTATCCAACATGTGCCTTGTGGGATATTTGGCATTTTTTGCATCATGAAAAATGATTAAACTTCATGATATTTCTATCTTTCGTTCATTTATCTCCCTGTGTTTTATTTGCACACATTCCGATCATGTCCGTAGAATTCAAAGGCATGTGTCACTCACTCAGATAGTTGTCCACGGTGTCATCCCTCATCAGGTTCAACGAACCTAACTGGAACTCGGACAAGTCCTCACTCCCCCTCCCCAATGTTGAGTTACTCCGGTTCAGGTTTATGTCCGGCACCTCATTTTCTTTTTTACCGTTGTGGGTATGCCCTCCCCACTTATCTTTAATCATCAAATGATTTTTGTGTTATCCTGTAATTATTTCGTTTCATGATATCACCTTAATGTCCTCTCCCC
>CAZTGJ010000107.1:0-9865 GCA_964613025.1 uncultured Thermoplasmata archaeon
AGTGAGGAATTTTAATCCGCCGAAAGTGGGGAAAATTAACCCGCCATTGACATCGGCAAATAATCATGATAATTAACTCACTAGTTAACGATAATTATGTTACATGTATAATAGTTGTTTGGGAATGAATTTTGTATACTAGTTATTTGGGAGTGAATTACATACGTAATTGGGTTTCATTCTCTCAGAAGGGGAACGCTGGGAAATATCTACCATACTATTTTGCTTCTCCAATCCAGAGAAAATAAATATATGCTCTAATGTACAGCCTGCAGAACAATCGAATGAAACGGAAGCTACATCATGGAAACCCACCAGCTGTTATTCGAACTGTCCCATCCCATTCGCTACGAGATCATGAAGCTAATCGATAAGCAACCTCTCCGTATGACGAAGATCGGTGAACAGGTGGATGCGAACAATCCCGAAGTCGCCCGGCATCTCAACAGACTGAAGAATGCCGGATTGGTGGGAAAGGATTCTGTCGGGGTTTACAATATATCTCAATTGGGCAAATTGGTCCTCACCATCCTTCCTTCGCTTTCCTTTATTGCCTGCAATGATTCATTCTTACGCTCTCATGATCTGACGAATATTCCGGATGCTTTCATCCATCGGTTACATGAGTTAGAGGAATGTACCAGTGAAGAAGGAATGATGCTCAATATCCAGAGAGTTGAAGCTCTATTCGGGAAAGCAAGGAAGCGCTTCTTTGCGATAAACAACGAGGTTGAGCGACCGCCAACCGATGATGAAATTGCGTATATTCGGAACCTCGGCACACAAGGTTTTGAAATCCGGTACATCATTGAAGAATCCATAATTGATAAAGGGAATATGAATGAAGTCTTTGAAAAATATCTGACCTTGCCAAACATATTCGTCCGGGTGGTCCAGAACATTCCTCTGTCCTGTTACATTTCAGATCAGGAAGCCCTGCTATCCTTTATGGGTATGGATGGAAAGATAGACTTTTCTGTATTTTTCAACAGCGAGGACGAGCAGTTCCTCCACTGGTGTGAAGACTTGTTCATGCAGATCTGGGAGAGTGGGTCTGATATCGATGATTATCAGGAAATGATGCAGGAATGACACATCGAGATTTGGCTGTTTCATGAATTGATTATTTTACCGAACGTTTCTTGATCTGAATTCTCACGTTCCTGATTAATGTGGGGGGGGGCGAGGGGGGAGGGAAGGAGGAGGGAGAAAAGGAGGAGCGAGAGAAGGAGGAGGAAGTATCATGATGCGGTAGAAGACGTAAGAAAACCAACGTTATGCTATGACGAGTCCAATAATATTTTAATATCTAATGCTTGATGCCTACGCAGGGATAAACATGGCGGATTTCTACTCATTGAGTGACTTCGACACAGCAGGAAAAACCGTTCTTCTCAGAGTTGATGTCAACTCTCCGATAAACCCGGATTCAGGTGAGCTTCTGGGAGACACGAGAATACGTGCACACCTCGACACCATCAATGCTCTTGAGGCATCAAAGCTTGTTATTCTCGCTCATCAGTCCCGGCCCGGAGCACGGGATTTCATTTCGCTGAAGGTCCATGCAGAGCGGTTAAGCTCTCTTCTCCGGAGACGGGTCAAACATGTTGACGACTTGTTCGGGTCCACGGCCAGAAAGGAGATTTCCGTTATGGAACCTGGAGAGATCATCCTTCTGGAGAACGTGAGATTCTATTCCGAGGAAGTGGGGATCAAGAAGTACAATGGTGTGGATTTCACGCCCCAGGCCGACACGAACATCGTCCGGAACCTCACCCCGCTTGCCGATTATTACGTATGCGATGCCTTTGCTGCGGCACATCGTTCCCAGCCCAGTCTTGTGGGTTTCGTGGAAAAACTTCCCTCCATGGCGGGATTGGTAATGGAAAGGGAGCTCTCCAATCTCGGGAAAGCACTTGACGGCGCGGAATCTCCGGGAGTAGCCATACTAGGGGGGGCAAAGGCTGATGATTCCATTGGAATAGCAAAGAACATGCTCAGGAACAATACCGTGGAAAAGGTATTGACCACCGGGGTGGTTGCAAATATCTTCCTGCTGGCTAACGGAGTTGACATTGGCAGACCGAACAAAGATTTCATTTCAAAGAAGTTCAAGGATTCGGAAAAGCTGTTGAAAGAGGCCCGTGAGGTCATCGATACCTGGCCGGAGAAGCTCAAGATGCCACGGGATGTGGCGCTCAACGAAGATGGAAAAAGGAAGCGTGTGTCCATCGAAGAACTGCCTGCTGACCTTCCCATCTGGGATATCGGTCTGGACACCATCGTTGAGTATTCCGATTATATCGAACGGGCAAAGACTATTATCGCCAACGGTCCGGCAGGGGTGTTCGAGACCGAGGAGTTCGCTTTGGGAACCGAGGAACTGTTCATGGCCATGGCCCGGTCAGAGGGATTCAGCGTCATGGGTGGCGGGGAGACAAGTACGGTCTGCTCTATCCTGAACATAGCAAATGATATCGACCATATATCCACTGGCGGTGGAGCATGTATCAGCTTCCTGGGAGGAAAAACCATGCCCGTAAAAACTGCACTGGAGCGATCGAAGCATCTTTATGAAGAAGGGGCCTACAAGAAATGAGCACCAGTTCAATCCTTGATCAGTTGCGGGAGGCAATGAAACCCGCAGTAAAAGAGGTGAGAGGATATGACGGATTGGTTCGGGTGATCTCCCACTATGATGCAGACGGGATTTCTGCGGCAGGGATCATGGCCCGTGCACTGGTAAATGAGGGGAAGCGGTTCAGATTGAGCTTCATTGCCGGGGTTAGCGATGAGGCATTCAAAGACATTGAACATGAAGGTCTGGTGATCGTTCTGGATATGGGGAGCGGCCAGTTGGATGCCCTGAGAAAGGTCGGAGCTATCGTGATCATATGCGACCACCATATTACTCCGGAATTACGGAAACGATTCGGATCACCGGTGGAAAGTGGTGAAGGAAAAGAAGGAGAAGGAAAGGAAGGAAATGGGGTCGCAGGGGAAGGAATAGTAGAATCGGAAGGAAATGCAGAGGCAGGAGGTAATACCGGAAGTTCCGAAACTGCTGCGAAAGGATCAAGTGATCTGTTCGAAAGTTTCCAGCCCACTGAGACTGAAAAGGGAGTGATCTACGAGTTCAACTCCCACCGCTTTGGGATCGAGGGGAGCTATGAGGCATGTGGAGCTTCCATGGTCTATGCATTCGCAACCGCATTGTCACGGATGAACTCACCAACCTCGGCGATAGCCCTTGCAGGGATATTCGGAGACAGACAGTCCGAGCCACTGCTTGGATTAAACAAGGAGGTTGTGGAGGAGGGAGTTGCACAGGGATATATCCAGGAGAAGAAGAACACACTTTTCCTTGATGGTGAGACCATACGTGAGGCGCTCACCTATTCGGTGGACCCGTATTTCCCGGGATTGACCGGCCGGGGAAGCAAGGTGGATGCCTTCCTTGCAGAGTGCGGGATCAACGGTTCCCTTGCGCCCGAGACACTTTCCCTGGACACGAAACGATATCTTACGGACAAGCTCATGCTCCTCCATCTGAAAAATAATTCCCCACCCGAGGCCATTGAACGGCTGGTGGGAACACGCTATTTCCTGAGCGAGTATGAGTTATTCGCAGACACGCTTTCCAATCGTCTGAACGCATGTGGCAGGCAGAACTGGATGACCACCGGAGTTGCGGCATGTCTTTGCGAGACCACGGCCATGGAGTTAGCAGCTAAACACAGAGAAAAATACAGAACCACCATTCGGAACGGACTTCTCTATCTCGAATCTCGTGGGATCAAGAAAATGGATAATATCCAGTACTTCTTCAACAACGACCCCTCATCATCCGGGGCCTTTGCCGGTCTTGGCATCCAGTTCCTGTTCGACAGACATTATCCCATCGTGGCATTGTCCAAGGAGGATGAGAACGTTCACGTCTCCTCGCGGGGAACACGGGAACTTGTGGATCTTGGGTTGAATCTTTCCTCGGCAATGCGTGATGCCGGATCCATGGTAGGCGGTCATGGGGGCGGGCATCCGGTTGCTTCCGGTGCTACCATTCCCGCTGGAAAAGAACAGGAATTCCTGAAGGCAGTTGATGGTATCGTTGGAGAACAGTTCAGGAAAATGAACGGTGATTGATCCGGGCAACGAATGATATGTAATAGGTTCTCCGAAGTCGTTTCCTCCACAGGTTGAATTATTGACCGTCTTCCTCACATAACTGTACATTTACTGACTCCTTTTTCGCAGGAAGCCTGCAACGGTGATCCCACCAAGAATGGAAATTGCACTGAACACATACTGTGCCCTTGGTATACGCTGTTCGTCATCATCCTCATCCGCCCCCCCCTCCCACGGCCTCTCCTTGAGATTCCAGTCGTACAGAAATACGTTCGTGAAATATTCCGCGATATCCCTGTTCCGAATGATAACCCCGGCTTCCCGATTCAACAAGACGGCACCCTTCCCCCAGTTGATACTCGAGACCAGAGTATATTCCCCATCAACGATAACCCCTTTATTATGGAGCTTGCTCAACCCCTTCATAACCATCAATTTTGCCTGAAGGTTGGTCAATCCCCGATCCCGGGCGATACTATTGATATACTCCACAGTGTCATAGTTATCGGAATATCCATCAAGCACATTGACAAAGGTGCTGTCGAGTAGTATCCGAACTTCACATCCCCGCTCCGCAGCCTCCATTGCCGCATCCAGATAAAAGTTGGGAAGGCCATCACCCCAGCTCATGGAACACTGGAGTTGTTCAATATAAACAGATCTCCTTGCCCCTGAAATCATTCCGAGAATTGCATCATCTCGCAGAGTATGGTCCGGAGCGATCACCGTGGTTACCGAACAATTTCCGTTGACCCGGAGGGGTGGAAATTGGGGAACATAGGCTCCTGAAAAAATTGATGGATTTGGTGAATAATTATTGGGTTTCACATAAGGTTCAGTTCCGAACGACACCACATCGGAAAATATCAGAGAGGAATCCTCGTCGAAAAGAGTCTCAAAGAATTCTGCCACTCCTGTATCCCTAATCACTACACCCCAGCCCCGATTTCCAGCAGTAGGGTCCACAGGAATTCCGGTTGACTTCCAGTTCTCAGAATCAATGATCAACATATTGTGGTCAATGACACAGTATTTTGCATGGTCATAGTTGTACCGGTCCTTCACGGACCCATTGTTGTGTAAGAATCTGACGTCGGCACCGGCGTTGGAAAGTTGGTAGCTAAAATAGAGTTCGGTATCGGATATTCCTCCCACCGGAGAACCTTCCAGGAACAGGGAGACGGATACAGAACGATTAAGGGCTCTTATCAGACAGTCGAACAATTGATGATTCGTGAGTTCGTACATGTTCAGTTTTATGGATGAGGTTGCATTTTCCAGCTCTCCTGCGATCACGGCGAAGCTTGAGTCAGGTGACAGAAACGCTGTGATATTGCCGGGGACAGAATACGTGTTGAAAGGAAGCTCGGACTGCCCCACCATGAATTTTCTGGATGATTCCCAGTCCTCCATGGAATTCGAATCCTGGTATTGGGGAAGCACTCTGGTATTCGATTCCTGGTACTGCCAATCATAGCTCCTATTCTGATCCCACCCCTCCACTCGATTCCTCCTGAGAACCCTGCCGGCTGAGTATCCTGCCAGGGATCCATTGAATCCTTCGATCTCCTCACCTCCCCAGGAGACCGCATCCACGATGGTTCCCACAGGATCAATAATGGAAAGTGAGTCTTTGGTATCACTCAGTGAAAGCGGGAAGGTGAAGCCTGTAGTCATGGAGGTGAGGGAGAGGAAGCGTTCCGGGTTCCGGGCGATATAGACTTTTTCAGATGGTAGCAGGGTGACATTATCCAGAAAATGAATGTGTTCTCCGTCGGTGAGTATCCAGTTGATCAGCCGGTGGCTGGAGTTCAGCGGGTTGAACAGTGCGAGGTATTCATCCGCTCCGCCTCCGTAAGTGTTGTAATGGACCTCCACGATCATGATGTGATCATTTCCTTTGACCGGAGGAGGGGGCGGCGGGGGCTTCTGGAAATCCACCGTCAGGTTGGAATCCAGGGTGATGTTCGCCGAGTACACAGGGGAGGTTTGCTGATGATTGGAATATACTTCCAGGACATATTCACCTCCAGGAGCCCAGAGCTCATAGTAACCTGAGGACTCCTCATTTCCCCCGATAACGGGAGAGGAGGAATGAGGATGTATGCGAGATCCGGTCGAGTGCATTGCGCTCGATGAGGTGAAACAAAAGGAGATGGTACCGTTCAGGAGATCTGACCCATTGTGAATTATGGTTGAGGGAGGGGTAATCAGTCGGATAAATCCCTCTTCAAGCGGTTTTCCGTTTCTATACACACCTCCCGATATTCTGAACCCGGACGTCCGGTTCTCTGCAGGAGGACCAATGAGGGTTACCGGAACGCTTGTTTTCGTGGAGGAGGTGGAGTTCAGTTTCCTGACGGTTACCGTAATGTCAGCGGTTCCGGATCCTTCGAGATCCTTCCATCCCGAATAGCTTTCCTGGGGTCTGATAAAGAAGAAACCCTGGAATTTGTGATCGAGGATGGGCATGTAATTCCAGCTTCCCCCTGGATAAACCCATTGCGAGCCGTTCCAGAATTTTGCCGCATGCTTCCCATTCGGGGAGAGAAGTGAGAGTTTGAATCGCATTGGTTCTGAAAAATTCAGGGAGACGTGGGCAGGAATGGGGGATGAGGATTGAAGGGAGAGATAGGCAGGTGCCTGGATCGTGATTTCTGGATTTTGTTGGACGTTCGTATTTGTATTCGTATTTGTATTATCATTATTATTTCTAGTGTTATTGTAACTAGTAGTAGCCGACGCCGTGGGGGGGTGGGTGGGGGAGGGGAGAAGGGTGACAATGCTGAGGAGGAACAGACAGGCTACCGCAAAGAGAAGCATCTCCAGATTTCTTCGCTTGCATAACACGATGGCATCTGATGATAGGTAGGTAATATATTTGTTTGAAAATTTTTCCTCATGGGGAAGGGGGGGAAGAGGAAGGGGGATATCTGAAATGGGGGTGGAAAGTGGAACGAAGAGAGATGGGTTTCAATGATTCTCATGGACAAATTTTTATAGCATTAGCTTCCAGCCCAAAGCACAGTCCAACGGAGGATTATCATGGTCGTTAAAGTCGCTATTAATGGGTATGGAACCATAGGAAAGAGAGTTGCGGATGCGGTCACGAAACAGGACGATATGGAGATCGTCGGAGTCACAAAGACCCGCGCGACAATCGAGGCTGATCTCGCAGTGGAAAAGGGGTATCCCCTCTATGCGGTGGCAGAGGAGTTCGAACAGCGCTTCATCGATGCCGGGATACCTATCCAGCGTGGTGCCCTTCCGGTGCTGATGGAGAAGGCGGACATCGTCATTGATTGTGCACCGGGAAAGATGGGGGCATCGAACAAGGAGGCGTATGAGAAGGCCGGTATCAAGGCAATCTGGCAGGGCGGTGAAAAACATGCTCTGGTGGAAGCATCATTCAATGCTCTTGCAAACTATAAGGAATCCTGGGGTAAACAGTTCGTGCGTGTTGTCTCATGCAACACCACTGGCCTCGCACGTACCCTGTATCCTGTGAAGGAGAAGTACGGGATAAAAAATGCGTACGTTACCATGGTCCGCAGGGCAGCAGATCCCGGAGACAGCAAAAAGGGCCCTATCAATGCCATCAAACCTGTGTTGAAGGTTCCTTCCCACCATGGACCGGATGCTCAGACTGTGGTCCACGGGCTCAACATTTTCTCCCTTGCGGTTGCGGTACCCTCCACCCTTATGCACCTTCACTGCAACACCGTGGAGCTGGAGGATAAAAGCGCAACTACCGAGGATATCCTTGCACTCTGGGATGCCACCCCGAGGGTTAAGTTCGTAGACGGAGCGAAGGGCATTGCAAGCACAGCCGAGATCATGGAATATGCTCGTGACCTGTGCAGGGAAAGGGCTGACTTCAATGAGATCATCATCTGGAGAGATGGGGTGAAAGTTCTGGATGGGGTGCTGTATTATTACCAGGCCATCCATCAGGAATCGGATGTTATCCCGGAGAACATCGATGCTATCCGTTCCATGTGCGAGGTCGAACCGGATAACATGGCATCCATGCTGAAAACCAATAAGGCACTGGGCATTGACTGAAAGGTAAGCATTTAATTGGGGTCGATTGATCCCTTCCTTTTTTCTTTCCTTCTCATTTGCTTCGATTTTTTAATTTATGTTTTGTTTCCATAGTGCTTTTTTTCTATGTGATTTCTATTCTCATTTTCTCTCTCATTCTATTCGCTTTTTTTCTATCGCTTTCGATTCGATTTATATTCATTGAGTTTCTTCATATATTTAATAATGGGCCTTGCCACTGTCCCCCCTTCCCTCTCCCTCCCCACAATGATTAATTCACATCAGTTGTGTAAATTGATCAGTACCTTCATTTAAATTGAAAAACAAACCATTCATTAGAAAAAAATCCACTTTATACCTTCCGTACCACCAAATAGATCCCCCCGATGAAAGGGAAGAGCGGTAAAAGTATCTTGAAGATCTTTTTCCTGAAGAGATTGTTTTTCCACTGATAATAGTATGTGGTAGCAACGATCTCAGGTTCAAGCTCATTGAATTTTCTCAGATACCGCATCCACCAGAACATGCTATGCACATCCTCATCCCGCCCCTTCCACCCCTCCCGGTAGTGGTCGATTACCTCCCCCCTTCGGAATAACCATCGTAATCCGCCATACTTCCCCCTGGATGAAAAGTAATTCATGAAGAAGTATCTCCTAAAACTCATCACATACCACGGGTTCCCCTCACAGATCATGAGCTTCCCTCCAGGTTTCAACACCCTGATACATTCCCGGATTGCAGCATCCTTATCCCAGATGTGCTCGAACGTGGAAAGTGCGAATATCCCATCAAATGAAGAATCAGGGAACGGCATATCACATGCATCCCCCTGAACAGCAGTAACTGGAAGATCATTCTCCTTCGCAATCGCATTCACAATGAGGGGTGGATCAGAAAGAATATCCAATCCTGTACATTCCGCCCGGGAGGCAGCCAACTCAAAAAGATAGAAACCGAAGCGGGTACCGATATCAAGGATCTTCACCCCAGGTTTGATTTCAAGAGAGTTTCTGATCATGTCAATATTCCTGGAGAAGCCCCTCGAATTGATACACAGGGCATCATATTGTGTGTGAAATCCCTCGATGAACTCTGTGCCAATATCCTCCGGGAAATCCGGAATTTTCAATTTCGGCAGTTGTAGCGCTTCCATAATTTCAAACCCGCAGAGGATTGTAGCTATATAAATTTTGCAGCAGGTCATAATCCACATCCTTCTGAGCATCCCATTACTACCTCTAGTAAATCCGTTAAAATCCGAAGCATCCGGCTTGACAACTTCGTTGTCCGCAGCTCGGAAGCAAGTTCCTCACTCCTCATCGATTGCTACGCAATCAACTGGAACTCGAACAAGTCCTCATTCCTCATCGACCTTGCGAGGTCAGTAGAGTAGGGAACTGGTTATGAAATTCAATCCTACTGGTTCCAAATTATGGAGTACTTCAGTAACATCATGACCAGTTCCCCCTCATCAAACCGTACGTGAGGTTCTCCCTCATACGGCTTTCCGATGACCTTCTTTCTTACGCATTCGATAATAAAACCAGTATTCAATGTTTCCACTTAAAATCTGTGTTCTCGTTGTCGTCCCCATGTTTATCCGTCACCATCCGCGTGCCGTCGTCGTCGTCAGTCACATGCTGTGTGGCATGAATAATTGAAATTGCTCATTATTCACGGATTACACACTCCG
>CAZTGJ010000108.1:0-3069 GCA_964613025.1 uncultured Thermoplasmata archaeon
GATCCTGCCTGTGATCCAGTAGTAGCCATCCTCGTCACGCTTGGCACCATCTCCCGTTGTGTAGTAACCGGGGAACATGGCGAAGTAGGTCTCCTTGAAGCGCTGGGGATCTCCATACAAGGTTCGCATGATACCGGGCCATGCATTCTTGATCACGAGCGGTCCGCTGGCGACACCTTCCTGTTCTTTACCGTTCGCGTCGAGGATAGCGGGTTCCACTCCGAAGAATGGAAGGGTTGCGGATCCAGGCTTGAGCGGAATTGCCCCGGGGAGTGGAGTGATGAGGATACCGCCGGTCTCGGTCTGCCACCAGGTATCGACTATGGGGCACTTTCCGTTTCCAACGATCTCGTAGTACCATCTCCAGGCCTCGGGGTTGATGGGCTCGCCCACGCTTCCGAGGAGCCGGAGGCTCTTGCGGGAGGTTTTTCCCACCCAGTCATCGCCTTCTTTCATAACAGCGCGGATGGCGGTTGGAGCGGTGTAGAATTGGGTGACCTGATACTTGTCAACGACCTGCCAGAACCTGCTGTAGTCCGGGTAGTTGGGAACACCCTCGAACATGATGGAGGTGGCTCCGTTCAGGAGCGGTCCGTAGACGATGTAGGAGTGGCCGGTGATCCAGCCGATGTCCGCGGTGCACCAGTAGACATCACCCTCGTGGTAGTCGAAGACGTACTTGTGGGTGGTTGCCGTGTAGACCATGTAGCCGCCGGTGGTGTGAAGAACACCTTTGGGCTTACCGGTTGATCCCGAGGTATAGAGGATAAAGAGCGGGTCCTCGGCCTGCATGACCTCATACGGGCTCTCGCCCTTCACATCATCCGCTGCCATTTCCTCGTGCCACCAGATATCTCTGCCATCCTGCATGGGAACCTCGTTGCCGGTCCTCTGGACCACTACGACCTTCTCGATGCTCGGGGTCTGCAGAAGTGCTCTATCCGCGTTTGTCTTCATGGGGACGTTGTTCTTCTTGCCGCGGAGGGCGGTGTCCTGGGTGATGAGGATCTTACACTGGGAATCGTTGATCCTGTTCTTCAGGGCGTCGGGGGAGAAAGCGCCGAATACGATAGAGTGCACGGCACCGATCCGGGCGCAGGCGAGCATAGCGATGCTGAGCTGGGGGATCATCTGCATGTAAATACAGACCCTATCACCCTTCTTAACGCCCATCTTCCTCAGGACGTTCGCGAACTTGGAGACTTCGGCATGAAGCTCCTTGTACGTGAAGGTGGAACTCTCGGAGGGGTCATTCCCTTCCCAAATGATGGCCACCTGGTCACCTCTGGTCTCGAGCTGCCTATCCAGACAGTTATAGGCGAGATTTGTGGTAGCCCCCTCGTAGAATTTAATGTGGCCCTCAACGAAATCGAAGGACCTGACAGAGTCCCACTTTTTGAACCAAGTGAATCTCTCTGCCATATCTGACCAAAAACCATCGGGATCTTCAATGGATCGGTTGTACATGACCTTATAGTCTTCCATGCTCTTGATATGCGATCTCTCCATAGTGCTGTCGGAGGGATGATAGACTTTTTCTAAATGAGTTGAATCCATCGTATCTTCTGACATGATATCAAATCCACATTCTAATTCTTTCCTGGTCTCATGAATACTAATGATCAATTACCAGTTGGGTGGGGCAAAACGGGTTTGTTATTTAAGGATTTCGGGATTGAAATAACCCTTTGCTGGTATGGCCCATTTGGCCTTTTTGATATCGAGAAAATCAGTGTCGGAGAAGGAAGTTTCTGATAACCCGTCCCGATATCTTTGTCTTGAGGTTGTAGGCACTCTGGGTACTGATGAATATGTCCACCAGATACTTCTTCAGGAGCTCATCCTTCATCCCGTACCGTATGATAGCTTCTGGCCATGCCATGAGTCGATTTGCAAAGATCTTGAGGATAAACAGATCCTTTCCCCAGGCATGATACCACTGTTTCTGATAATTCGAAAGTGATCGGGCGGAAAAATCGTTGGTGGATGATGAGTGGTCGAGAACACCGGCAGCCATCCTTCCCGCATCCATGGCATAGTAGATCCCCTCACCCGAGATGGGAGAAACGAATCCCGCACTGTCCCCGGCAATGAGGAGTCTGTTGTAGTAGGTCTTCTTTATTGATCCTTTGAGGGGAAGGGGAGCGCCTTTGAAGGTATCTAGCTCCAGGTCCTCAGGGAAATATCCATCCTTTTTCAGGACATTCAGATAATTGGTGAAGAGCTGTTTCATGTTGGCATTCTTCATGTCCTTCTTGAAACCACCATAGCCGATGTTGAGGACGTCGTTCTTGGA
Organism: uncultured Thermoplasmata archaeon; assembly: GCA_964613025.1. GTDB lineage: Archaea > Thermoplasmatota > DAOVMN01 > DAOVMN01 > DAOVMN01 > CAZTGJ01. Next base: position 2,297 of record CAZTGJ010000108.1, read on the forward strand.
AAAGACCCAGCCATACCCGTACCCTCCACCCTGCAGAAGACCGGCGGTCTGGAGATGGATGATAGCCTTTCGCTCCTCTCCATATGCGTCATCGATGAAATCCCGGGGAACGTCGAATTCGTGAACAAGGATTGTCCCGATCTCATCCTCCCCCCAGGTCGAAGCAAGTCCGGTCTTTTCCCGGATATATTTTGCTATCGGATCGTAGGGTCCCGTTGCCCCCACCACCGCCTTCGCCGTGAGTTCCGTTCCGTCGTTCAGCGTTACGGTTGCCTTTTCACTGTCCTCTGTTATCCCCTTGACAAGGCTCTTTCTGAATTCCGCACCCGATTCAATGGCGAATTTCACAAGCTGATGGTCGAAGATCTTTCTCCGGATATTGTAGAAGAGAGGGGTATCACTGGAATGGTCGATTGAGTGATTCAATGACGGGCTGTAGATCATACCCCTGGTACAGAGTGATTCAAGGAAATCATCGAGGTTCTCCTTCACATAGTCGAATTCGAGGATGTGCGGGCAGAGCCCTCCGCCGCATGGTTTGTCCCTGGGAAACTCATCCTTGTCCAGAAGGAGGACGCTGTGCCCTTTCTCAGAGAGGAATTTTGCTGCAGTCGAACCGGCTGGACCTGCTCCACAGACAATGAAATCCGCGTCTGTCATGATTCTGCGTTTTTGTTTGGAATTATAACGATTTTGAATTCTCTCGCGGATGGGAGTAGATGATCGCCAAAACGACAACGAGCACACTGATGACACGATTGAACGGATTACGA
>CAZTGJ010000108.1:3169-9831 GCA_964613025.1 uncultured Thermoplasmata archaeon
ACGAGTGACAACTTGTTGTCGCTGCGTTTGAGCCCATCTGGTGCACGAAGTGCAGAAGGCCGATTGAACACGAAGTATTCGGTTAGGTGGGAAGAATGAAGTTCTTAACACCGGTTGGGTGCAAAGCACTCGATAAGGAAGTGCTCGATGAGGGTCGATAAGCCGGATTATCGCGGATTTATTTAGTGTTAGGATTGAATGGAATAATAATTCATTTGAGTGACTGATAACTGAAGAATCAGCAAGGGCGGGAGGAACCCTTGGGGGGAGAAGAGAAAAATGTGTAAACCAGGGAGAAGAGAAAAATTGTTCAAAACAATTTATAAGGGGAAAGAAAACATTACATAGACCAAATCAAAAAATGTTGAGTGAGTGATCCTGTGAAAGAAGAGAAAATCATTGTATTCCAGAACAAAAAAATTCGACGAACCTGGCATAAAGAAGAATGGTACTTTAGTGTCGTAGATATGGCCAGCGCATTGACTAATAGTGTTAACCCAAGAAGATACTGGTCAGATCTGAAGACAAAGCTTGAGGATGAAGGATTCGAACTGTACGATATTATCGTACACTTGAAATTACAGGCTCCAGATGGCAAGATGAGGAAAACGGATTGTATCAATACTGAAAATGCTTTTAGAATCATCCAGTCCATCCCCTCGAAGAAAGCCGAACCGTTCAAACGTTGGTTAGCCAAGGTGGGATACCAGAGGGTCCGGGAGATCGAGGACCCGGAACTTGCCCAGAAACGAATGAAGGAAATCTATCGTGGCAAAGGTTACTCAGATGACTGGATCGAGAAACGAATGAGAAGTATCGCAATACGGGATGAACTTACTGACGAATGGGACAAGAGAGGCGTTAAAGAAAACAGAGAATATTCCATCCTTACCGCTGAGATTTCCAAAGCCGCATTCGGACTTACACCAGGGGAGTACCAGGAACTCAAAGGGTTGAAACGGGAGAATCTCAGAGATCACATGGATGACATGGAACTCATCCTCACCATGTTGGGGGAAGCCTCCACAACTCGGCTAACACGAGTAAGAGATTCTCAGGAATTTCCGCACCTGAGAAAGGATGCGAAAGATGGAGGCGATGTTGCTGGTAATGCAAGGAAAGACATCGAGCGCAAACTCGAAACTAGCGTGATCTCCCCTGAAAATTATCTTCATACTCCGGAAAAACAGAAGAGATTGGCAAAGAGAAAAGAAAGTGATTTGAATAAATAGAAAAATGAATGCGAGGAAGGAGATTTTCGGTAGATGAGCAAGCAAGAAAATGAAAATCACAATTGGGACTTTGCATGCATTAGGAAAAACCGGTCAACAAAGGAGTGTCAGGTTGGTTAAATTGAAATGAGGATTTTTCCTGTTTAATTTGCGGCCGATCGATGAACAACTAAATAGTTACAATCGTGGCCGATTTCTATTCGATTAACTTGAAGAGCCAAAAACACCTAAAATTACGATGAAAAAGATCTATTCATTCATAATAGAGAGAAATCTTAGCAATTTTCTTTCAAATCCAAAATAATAATGATGTTCCATTTGAAGTTCATTAATGACTTGTTTGTATTTCTTCGTTGCAATTGTCGGGATAAAAATCAATGGAAGTACCAGAGCACAGGCAATTTCATTCAATGATTCACCATATGGTAAGGGACACACTTCGGTCATTAATGTTTATCTCACGAATAGTATTCCTCATGTATTCATAGTTGTTACAAGTCACAAGGTTTTTGTCAGGGCATTTTTCTGGACGTTTATTGACCAATGGGTAGTACCCTCAACCCACCGTCCCCACATTCTTTCTCCTATCGACCCACAGTGTCGCTCCGCTCCACTGCCTCCCACCCCCCCCACCTCCGCCTCCTTTTTATTTTCATAGTAAACTTTGTGAGAGATCATCAAACCTTAACCTCCCTGTTCCCAGATTAAAGTCCATCCGAGCAGATAATAGCATCTTAAAAGAATCTGCCCAATCAGCGTAATCCGCGTCCCCCGTCGGCTCCGTGCAAATCCGTTCTCCAACACCAACGAACCGAGCAATTCCAAAAACTAGTGAAGGGGAGGGGGGTGGGGAGGGAAGAGAAGGGGGGAAAGAAGAGAATAGAGATAGCCTATCACAACGTTGGAGCTCCAAGATATTTAATGGCAAACTTGACAAGGCCCGGTGATGTCTTGAGCAGATCGATAGCCATCCTTCCCGGATAATCGAGATCCCCCTTCTCATTGATCCTCGCGAGAACCTTGGGTTTGGTGAGAAGTGAAAAGAATGTTTCCAGCTCGTGGTCCGAGAGATGCATAAACGCATTTCGAAGTTTCGAAGCTCGTTTGAGTTCCTTACCGAGGGTCGATTGCAGTATTTTCTGGTAGGGGGCAATATCATCGTAGGAGTATCGTTCCCGTTCAATGCACTGTCCGGCAATCTCGGCGGCAATACCTGCTGAAATGATCCCGGTAATCACACCGCCACCGCTCACCGGTTTCGCCAATCCTGCGGCATCCCCGACCACCATCAGACGATCACCGAAGACCTTATCCCTCATACCAATTGGGATGGCTCCCCCATGAATAGATATCGGCTGGACATCGGCAAACCGTGACGCAAATATGGACTCCTTGAGAAGATATCGAAGTGAATCCTGAGCACTGAAACCGGAGGAGTGAGATCGCTTTCCATTTCGCTTGACATTACCTGAACCAATCCCTCTGCCGATCCCGGTTCCGATTCCTGAACCGATCCGCAGTCTATCTCCACCAAATGGAATCACCCAGGAGAAGAAACCTTCCCCAATACGTTGACCTGTGTACGCCTCTACCATATTCTGCTCCAATGGTTTTCCAATAGCTTCGATCTCATATCCGGTGACGAATTCCTTGATCCGGGGAAGACCACCTGCTCTGGCCGTTATTGAAGAAGGGCCATCAGCTCCGATGATCATCTCAGAAGAATAGGATGGTCCGGAGGATGTGGTTACCTTCACTTCATCAGTCTTGATTATTATCGAATCAATTCGGCAACCAAGATTCAAGGTCACACCTTGTTCCACTGCCCATAATGCTGCTCGCTGATCGAATTCGGTCCTATCAACAACAAGTCCTTTTTCTCTCCCAGCCCTCAGAATTAGCTCCTTTCCATTAGGCGAATAGACAAAGGCCCCTTTTACACAATTGAGAATGTCAAAGGGAAATTCAACTAACTCCCGAATTCTTGGTGAGATGAGACCACCGCACTGCATCGGTTTCCCTACGATACGGTGTTCCTCAAGTAAAAGAACAGAATACCCCTGTCTGGCAAGTTTTCCGGCTGCAATGCATCCTACCGGTCCGGCTCCCACGACAAGAGCATCAAATTTCATATGCCGTCCCGGGCCGGTTAAATTCCGGCATCACGCTGGATGTCGTCCGCTACATCAGTCTTTTCCCAGGAGAATTCCGGTCTCCCGAAATGACCGTATGCTGCAGTGGGTTCATACACGGGTTTCAGGAGGTCGAGGGTATCGATGATACCTCGTGGGGTAAGGTCAAAGTGCTTCTTCACAAGGGATTCGATCTTCTCCTCATCGATCTTGTTTGTCCTGAAGGTATCGACACTAACGGACACCGGTTCTGCAACACCTATTGCATAGGCAATCTGAACCTCACATTGGTCTGCCACGCCTGATGCGACAATGTTCTTGGCAACATACCGTGCGGCATAGGATGCAGATCGATCCACCTTGGAAGGATCCTTACCTGAAAAGGCACCTCCGCCGTGTCTGGCATATCCGCCGTAGGTATCCACAATAATCTTCCTTCCCGTGAGACCTGCGTCAGCTCGAGGACCGCCAATAATGAATTTACCGGTCTCGTTGACATGATACTTTGTATTGGTATCAAGGAGTTCCTGTGGAATGACCTCATTGATCACGTGTTCGATCAGGTCTTCTTTAATTTTGTCATGATCGACATATGCCTGATGCTGGGATGCCAACACTGCGGCATCAACACGGGCAGGCTTTCCATTGACATAGTCAATGGTAACCTGGGATTTACCATCCGGCCCGAGATAATCGAGAATCCCTTTTCTTCTGACAACCGAAAGTCTCTTGGAAAGCTGATGTGCAAGGGTAATGGGAAGTGGCATGAGCACGTCCGTTTCCCTATTGGCATATCCGAACATGAGACCCTGGTCCCCTGCTCCCTGGTTCACCTTATTCTCCCGGCTCACTCCCATATCGATATCAGCTGACTGCTCATCGATTGAGGTGAGAACTGCGCAGGTTTCCCAGTCGAATCCAAGATGAGGTTCGGTATATCCAATCTTCTTGATCGTCTGTCTAACGATGGAGGGCATGTTCACATAGGTTGAGGTCTTGATCTCACCGGCTATGATTGCCATTCCTGTTGTAATCAGCGTCTCGGCTGCTACATGTCCTTCCGGATCATCCCTGATGATCGCATCGAGGATAGCGTCGGAAATCTGATCTGCCATTTTGTCTGGATGACCTTCGGTTACTGATTCTGAAGTAAAAAGGAAATGATTCTTGGTATTCATCTGCTTTCCTCCGAGGCTTTAGTTTAGATGAAAAATATTTAAGTATTTTGTCGCTATCGCTACAACAAACTTGAAAGGGCAATTTGACGCTGTATTTGAGTGCCGATTTGTGGTTGCCTGACCACCCTCTAACAAATTCTTGGAACCGGATCCGCGATTGGAGGCTCCACGATGCGCCGTCCCCCGATAGTAGTTTTCATGACAACTCCGCGGATTTCATTTGATGCCGTGCCCACAATGGCCGCGTCCCTACCCTCCGGTGTTCGTCTCAGAGCAGCAAGAACCTCCTCTGCATATTCCGGAATGACACCGATTACAGCCTTTCCCTCATTTCCGATTTCGAGAGGATCTATGCCCAACATTCCACAGGCTGCCCTAACCGGCGATTTCAAGGGTATCTTATCTTCGTGAACGAGGATACCGACATTCGACTTTGAACTCCATTCGTTCAGGGTGTTTGCTACTCCCCCTCGTGTGGCATCTTTGATTGTAGTGACACCACCGACCTTGAGGGATTCTTCGATCATCGAATTGAGACAGCAAACATCACTTTTCAGCTCGGTCTCAAACTCATACCCCTCCCGAAATGAGAGGAGAGCAACTCCATGATCTCCGATGCTCCCGGAAAATATGAGGATGTCACCATGAGCAAGGTTGGAATCGAGCATCCATCGAGCGTTGAATTCCCTGGTTTCCCTTATTTTTTCGACATTTGAATCCAGATGTGGTGATCGTTTTCCTATACCTGATGTGTTGGTGACGATCTGATCGATTGCCCCATGTTCCACAACCTTTGTATCTCCTGTGACAACCGGAACTCCGGCCTTTCGGGATGTTTCTCCGGCACTGACCAGAATTCTTTCGAGATCGCCTCGTTCAAGACCTTCTTCCATGACCATGGCAAATGACAGGGCCAAGGGCTGTGCTCCCATTACAGCAATATCATTGACCGTACCGGCAATAGAGAGGCTACCGATATCACCTCCGGGAAAGAAGATCGGTTTTACAGTATGGGAATCGGTGGTGAAAACGATGTCGTCAATGATGGCGGAATCGTCCAGTGCTTCAAGTGGTACCTCGACATTGTTCTGGTTTTGTGCAAAATTTGCCAGTACGAGATCGGAGATGAGGTCCTGCATCGCCTCCCCCCCCGCACCCTGCGCCATCGTTATTCTGGTCATTGGTTCACCTGGATTTTATTCTTTTTGTAAAGTTTCTTTATGAGTCCGCTGAACATTTTCCCGGACTCGTGTGTGTGATTGGGGAGGGTATTTATTGTTTTGCATCTAAAATAGAAACATGTTATTTACTATTAGGTAATTTTTGAAGCAAACATCCTGTATAATCATAGATTGGTGAAATTTGATGTCATATAAAATCCGACTCCTGAAATCTCTTATGAACCTTTTCCCATCGGTACCAATATTCGATATCACGTATCCAAGGTCTGAGACGGTAAATCATAAAGAATTTCTTGATGCAACAAGGAAAAAAAAAGACGAAATCCTACTGACCATGGCGATGACCCATTATAATAGAGAAAAAAGCAAACCGTTCGATCATTATTTTCCAAATCTTCAGCTGAAAAAATTGCTCCAAGATAAAGAGGTCCTAGATCTCGGTTGCTGGTGTGGGGGTAAATCCGTCTCATTGGCGGAGCGATGGAAAGTGAAGAAAATGTATGGGATCGATGTGAACAACCATTTTATCAGAGCAGCAATGTTATTTTCATCCCAACGAAAAGGAAATTCCATTCAATATGATTTTCAGGTGGGGTGTGGCGAATTAATTCCCTATTCAGACGAGTCGTTCGATGCGATTGTTACATGGGATGTAATAGAACATGTTGATGCAATAATGGATACGTTGCTAGAATGTAAAAGAGTTCTGAAACCAGGGGGAATTATTCTTGCGGTTTTCACGCATTATCTTGAGCCATTTGCAGGAGCTCATTTGGAACTAGTCTCAAAAACACCACTCATCCATTGGATCTTTTCTCCAGAATCAATATTGATTTCCCATAATGAAATTATTAATGACAGGGGTGAGGATTCATATTGGTATTATAACCCAAGTTTGACAGTTAGAATTAAATGTGCTCTTGATTTGATTTAATTCAT
>CAZTGJ010000109.1:0-9780 GCA_964613025.1 uncultured Thermoplasmata archaeon
GTGAAATGTGTACTTTCCAGTGTAGGAGGGCTTCAGATCACTGAACTCTTACCCCAATACGTGCATACATCCACACTGGAAAACAACATATCCGAACGTTACATATGTTTAGTGTGAAGATGGAAGATGAAAAAAATCTCCACCTTTCAGCAACTGGTGATTATGAATCCATCTTGTAACCGCATAACCCACAGAAAACACTGTCCGGAAGGAGAGGTGCGCCACACTTCGGGCAGAGATTCTCTTTCGGCAGGGGTTCTGCGGGAAGTGGTGTGACAACCATGGGCTCCTGAATTGGTTTCACTTCAGTTGGTGGCGGTCCCTGAGGGGTCTGTGTCGGAGGAACCGGTGTTCCAGGTTGATGGGAGATGTCGGGGGCATTGGTCTTTTCGGTTGATGGAATCCTCTTGAGGTGGAATTCAGTACTGCATGAAGAGCAATTCACCTTCAATGGCCGCTCGTCGGAAGGTATGGGAACAACTCCCCCGCATTTCGGGCACTCCATCTGTGTGGGTCCTTTCCGGGCTGCCGAGGCGGGTTTCTTCAACCGATCCATCTTCTTCTGTATCCCCTGGAGTCTGATACGTCGATTCAGTGATTCTACCTTGTTCTGAACCAGGAACAGTTTCTCAGTATCTCTGAGGATCTTACGGATCTCTGAAATTTCCTTCTCGAAACCTTTGATCATAATGGAATTGATCTCATTCTCGAATTCCAGAAGCTTATTCGCCTTGTGAATGAAAACATTCATCATCTCGCGAGCGGCTTTGAGATCGGTCTCGATAAGAGATTCTATTTCAACCACATGAAACCCTTTTTTCCCCCACTCCTTGAGATCTTCGACCATGACACTTTTTTCTTCGCTTCTCTCCGTTGCTAACTTCTCATGGATCATGGAGTCCTTGAGCTCGAATATCATCTTCTTGACAGAACGGTAGTGGGAAACGGGGGCCGTCTCCATATCGATGATGGAAACCTTGATGTCCTCCACTTTATCAGTGAATGCATTCGACACATCAGAAAATTCCTTCATAACCCTGTCGAATAGATCCTCTACGTCACGGATCTTGGACTTTCTCTCAGTGACCTCTCTGGTTTGGATCCGTTCGGTGAGGTTGCGGAAGAAGGATTCAGCTTCATCAACCATGTCAGGATTCTTTAGTAGGGAACGTAGGGTTTCCACATCGGTATCAAACCCATCTGTGTTAAATATGTCCTCATCATCAAGCTTCTTTTCGATCTCTTTGAGCTGGTTCACATCATGCATGTAAACCAGGACGGATTGACGAATTGTGTCGATATCCCTGGAAAAGAGATCATACATCCGGGAAACGTTGTATCCCCTGCTCCTGAATTCCTCTATGTCATTTCTGTATCCATTGATCTCACTATCGATATCGGGTGGACCGTTAAAACTTTCCTCAGACAAAGGTTCATCAAGCTGTTCGGTATTACTCTGTACATCATCAGTCAGAGGATCATCACGGTCCTCAATAGGATCCTCAATTGAAGGGTCCCGGATAGAGTAAGGGATACGGTCTTGGAAAGTGTCCCGGATAGGGTCTCGGATGGGGTTCAGGATAGGGTCCTGAATGATAGAAGTGGGAGCGGAGGAGGTGAGATCCTCTATATCGGTAGTATTGGGTAAAGGGGTGTCCTCATCAGGGAGAAGGAGATTCTCGGAATATCCATTATCTCTGACGTTCAGATCGTCAAAATCGGTTTGATCAAGGAACGAACGGCCAATAGTGCCTTGGCTCATATCAGTTTGATCATCGTTGCCCGGATTTGATTCGGGTATTGCCTGTTTGCTGGATTCCATCTCCTGCAGAAGGGCCTTTTCACGGGCAAGCTGTTCCTCAAGCTCACGCATCTTTCTCATTCTGTTCTCGTAAGATTCATCGACCGGGAATTCATCTATAGACAGTATTATCCCTCCATGGGTGAAATTTTGTTCCGCCTTCCGCATTCAGGGCAGTGCACACGTTTCTTTGATACATTTGAAAGTTCGATCTCGCTCTTGCAACTTGGATTGAGACAGTGGATAAAGTAATTCCCGAATTTCTCGTAGATCTTTGCCTCCTCTCGTTTGGAGTCTTCCGAAGTCGATGAAAAATCGATTGATGGAAGAGCAGAGGTTTCCTTCTGTCCCGGCTGGAGTTCAGGTTGTAGCTGAGGATGAAGTTCGGGTTGGAGCTCAGGTTGTGAGCTGCCCGATGTGGGACCTGTCGATGAGGGCTCCTTGGGTAACGTCGCAATCCTGGGGGTCCGTGCTTTTCCCTGACCGCGAATGTTGTAACTTTTCGAGCATTTTGGACAGGTAACGCTTGAGGATCCCGGTGGAATGGGAATATCGGTATTGCATGAAACACAGGACATGGATGGGAAATCATCGGGTATTTGATCCACGGGAAGTTTTCCAACCCTGATTGCCTTTCCTACACTCTCAGATGGGCGGATAGCTTTTCCCACACTTTTAGACAGGCGAATTGCTTTCCCAACAGTTTTTGACGGACGAATGGCCTTCCCAACGCTCTTGGAGGGGCGGATGGCCTTCAATACGGGTTGTTCTGTTTGGCCGAGGCTCCTGAGCCGCTCCTGACGGATCTTTTCGAAATTTGCCTCCTTCTCGCTGTAACGTGTCTGACGAAGATTATTCGTTCCAACTTCGAACACTGACCCTTTGGCCTTGTCACTGGAGACAGATGAGGAAATAGCAGGTTCACGGTGTTCAGGAATCGGTTTTTCAAGTTCATACTTCGCTTCGATTGATATTGAACCGGATTCAAGAAGCCGTTTCTTCTGTTTCTCAATGATCGTTTTCTGCTGTTTCAGGATCTCTTGTTCCTGATCCATCATATTCCGTTTTGCTTTGATATAACGTTTCTCGTCCTCAAGAGGTTTTTTTTCCTCTTCGAAACGCATTTTTTCGAGTCGTAGGTTTGCCTTTTCCAGTTCAAGTTCAGCCTTTTTATCGGGAAGTGATTTGAGCTCTTCTATCTGTTTGGAGCGCTTTTCCTCCCACTTTGCCTTCTCTTCCTGATACTCTTGTTTGATCGAAGCGAGAGCCTTTTCCTGTTCCGTGAGCTCGGTTTCCTTCTTCCTGATATCCGTTCGCTCCTTCTCGATAGCATCGGCCTCTTTCTCACTAGCTGTCTTTCTGGAGCTGATCTCGTCGAAGAGAATATCCATCCTTCTCCTGTCATTCTCGAGTCGCTTCTCCTCGACGTCGATCCTGTTCCATTCCTTGGCGATCTTTTCCTTCTCCTCTTCAATTCCCGGACCAGGGGACGCCTCACCGGCTCCGGTCTTAAGATCCGATTTCATAGATTCGAATTGCTCCAGTTCACGGCGCAATTTCTCCCTTCCTGCCTCCACCACCTTCTTCATTTCATAAAGGCGCTGTATTTCATTTTCGAGATCGGAATTATCCTTTATCGTGGATTTGAATGATGCTAAGGATTCTTCTTGACCGGCATCGTCTGATAACTCTGGCCTTTGTTTCTCAGACTGCGGGAAGGTGGATTCTTCTTCGTTCATAGGTATACCTCTTTGGAAAAAAGGCTTCTTACCCGATACGATATTAACCAATTATAAAAGTTTTCTTAATAAGAACGTAAGACATATTCTCATTCCGACAGGGGAATGAAAATAATACTGCTTCAAAATTCTGATCTCATAAACTCAGTCCATTGAAGGCCGAGGGACTCGTGATCGTGTATCTGGAGTGAATTGCGCATGATAAAATGGACAGACATTCGTAAGGAAACATGATGGACATTTGGGTTTCCTTGCACTACATACCTTTCTCCCGTGGCTGATCAGAAGATCCGAGAAAAGCCCCCAGTCAGCCCTTGGAATGAGGTTCATGATGTCCTTTTCGATCTTTTCAGGGGCTGTGTAACCTGACAAACCCAATCTTCCGGAAAGTCTTTTCACATGGGTATCGACCGCGATTCCCTCCTGTTTCCCAAAGCCATGAGTAAGGACTATATTTGCGGTCTTTCTGGCAACCCCGGAAAGGGTGATAAGCTGTTCCATGGAATCCGGAACTCTTCCCAGATAGCTCTCCATGATCATCTGTGAACTTGCCTTGAGATACTTTGCCTTGCTGTGAAAGAATCCAAGTGTTTTAATATATTCTTCGATCTCATCAATCTCGGCTCCTGCGAGATCCCCGGGAGTGGGAAATCGTTTGAAAAGGTCAGGGGTAGCCTTATTCACCTGAACGTCCGTTGTCTGTGCTGAAAGGATAGTGGCGATAAGGAGCTGGAACGGATCACGGTGAGAGAGCTCAGTGGTGGTTCCGGGATATTCCCTCTTCAGTGCGTTGAGGATGAACAGCGAACGCTTACCCTGTGCCGACCGATATGAGATCGGGATGTCATCACCTCAACGTCTCCACCTACCGGCCCTGGCACCACCATGATCATTACCATCAGAATTATCGGTATCATCATAATCATACTCCATATCTTCATCATAATCATCTCCATCAGTATCATTGGCATCTTCATCGGAAAGCCGTTTTCGCTTTCTGATTATTAGAATAACAGCGACAATGACGATGACTGCGATCACACCGATCAGGGAAATGGTGACCTCGTTGAGTTCCTGGAGATTCTCGATACTGAACAGCTCATTGGAATCCTCACTGGGTTTTTCTCCGGTGTTGTTGACGGTGACCGTGATGCTGGCCGTGTCCGTCAGGGTATCATTGTTGGCAGTGACTGTTGCAGTAATGGTATACTCACCGTTCTCCACATCCCAGGTGTTCCAGGAAAAGGACCAGCTATCGGTTCCCTGCACCTCTTCCAAGTCCTCATCGATCTCCAGCATGATCGAATCAATGGTCACCTCCCCTTCAGTGGAGACAATGCCTTCAATGGAAACGGTATCTGAAATGGTATCCCCGTTTTCCGGGCTGCTGATCTCTATCTCGACATCATCCTTTGTCGGCATATCACCAAGTGCACCACGCACTGCTCCGTACGCATCGACCAGGCCCCAACCGTACTCGCGACTGTAATACTTATCCAAAGAGGTGTCATAGGGTTCCCCCTTGGTATCTGCAGTATCCTTGAGTATCTGTTTGACCTCAGAGGGAGTCAGATTTGGATTCGCCTCCAGCATGAGGGCAACGATACCTGAAATATGAGGACAAGCCATGGAAGTGCCGGACATCTCCACATACTGTCCCTGAATATTGGGATTTCCCTGTCCGAACTCACTGTGCTGGACTGACATGATATCGGTACCAGGTGCGGAGATCTCGGGTTTGAGCTCGTCCATGTAATCCTCATCTCCATCATCATCCCGGGGACCCCGGCTTGAGGTGGATGCAATGACATCGTCTCCCCGGGGTATCGACCCATTATCATCCACATTGGCAACGGTAATGACCTCATCCGCGGCTGCCGGCGGGGGAAGTCCGTTGTTGTTCGGACCGCTATTCCCTGCCGCTGTCACAAGAATGAGACCATCCTCCAGAACAGCGTCATTGGCTGCCCGGGATGTGGCATCCTGACCGTCGGAACTGCTTGTGGAGCCAAAGGAGATACTCAGGATTCTAATGTCGTATTCATCCTTGTTTTCCCTGCACCATTCGATCCCCCTGATGATGGAGTTCCCCAGGTTCCCGCCGAGGTCGGTGCCGATCTTTACGTCAATAAGCAGGGCATCCGGTGCGGTTCCCTGATAATCGGGTTCTCCGTCGCTATCCTCATCGGTTGCCCCTCCGTCCCCCATGGCTATGCCTGCGCAGTGCGACCCGTGGCCGTTCCCGTCATCCGGATTTCCATTGACATCGAATCCCTGGTTCGATACGTCCACACCGGCAACGAACTTTCCGTCCAGACTCTCATGGTTATCGTCGACCCCGGTATCGAGAATGGCAATGACAATATCCTGACCAGTATACCCCTCATCCCAGGCGGTTTCCGGGGAATAGATCCCGGAAGGCCGAGATTTAGTTGCAGGTGATGAGACATCCAGAAACCGAATAATCGGATAGTCCCGTTCCACCATAACAACCTCAGGTAATGAGGTTAAATGAATGATATCCTTGTATGTTGCCCCCTGTGCGGCAATGGTTGGCATATATTTTGAGACATAGTTGATCTCAAGATCCATTTCCCGAAGTGCCTGAACAGAAGCATCATTGATATGGGATCTGTAATCAACAAAAATAGGGTATGTACCCTGATAATCTGCCTCAACAAGCTCTTGTTCCAAGCGATCATCGATTTTATTACCATTGGCATCAAGTGACCAGGTTTCATACCATTCCTGTGGTTCTGAATCCTCCAAATTTTCCAGGGAAGGAACCGGCGGAATTACTGTGGTTACTATCAGAAAAACTGCAACCACAAAGGAAAAAATCTGCATCTTCATGCCGCCAGGTTGTGGCGATTGGATTTATATGTTTTCACATTTAATTATCGTGCGATTATGTGTATACGGTTTCCTGTAAGAGGTAATAGTGAGATATATGCGAATTCCGGTCAGAAATAATAGTGACATGTACCTGATTTCCTGTCATTTCCGGATAAAGATTAAATAGCCATTCTTGTTTTACACCTTCAACGGATTCCGGAGATACCATGACACAAGATAAATCCAGGGTAATGGACTTCGAGGGGCCCGATGCCTTCGAGGAGGATTATGAATCCCAGAGCCACATATTTCACAAGCTCATGCATTTCAAGGTCAAGAGGATACTTCTCGTATCCAGTCTTTACGATGCATTCATCATCGAAGAAGAAGGATTGATCCCGGAATTGGTTATTGGGGAGTATTCCCATCTTGACCTAAGTTCACCCCCTCACGTCTTCAGGGTTTCCTCGGGGATGAAGGCCCTGGAGAAACTCGGTTCCATGAACTACGACCTGGTAATTACCATGTCGAAAAATATAGGGATGGATCCTTTTGATTTTGGGGAACAAGTGAAAAAGATTAAAACCGACCTCCCTGTGGTCCTCCTTGCCACAGACACCAGTGACCTCTTCGATGCGGGAGTGCATGGGGATTCGAAGGGCATTGACAAGGTGTTCTACTGGAATGGCGATTCGAACCTGTTCATCGCAATTATCAAATTCATCGAGGATCAGGTGAATGCGAAGCACGATACCGTTCAGGGAAATGTACAGGTCATCATCATGGTGGAGGATTCTGTACGATTTTACTCCATGTTCCTTCCCTTCATCTACTCTGAGCTTGTACAGCAGACACAGAAACTCATTTCCGAGGATCTCAATGAGATGCAGCGACGCCTCAGGATGCGGATCAGGCCTAAGATCCTCATGGCCGAAACCTACGAAGAGGGGCTGGATCTTTTCAACACATACCATAACAATGTTCTTGGGATCATCTCGGATGTGAACTTCAAACGGAATGGTGTTATGGATGAGGATGCAGGATATTCTCTTCTTCAGGAGATCAGAAAGAACGACGGCTATATCCCAATCCTTCTCCAGTCCACCAAGTCTGAGAACATGAAACGAGTGAAACAAATGGGAGCGTACTTCCTGCACAAAAACTCTCCACAACTGCTGAAGGATTTCCGGCATTTCCTGCTTAGTCATCTCGGGTTCGGAGATTTCATTTTCCTGCTCCCGACGATTGGTACAGGAGATGCAACAGGTGGTGAAGAAAGCAATGAAGTTAAAGCTAACAAAACAGTATTGACCAGAAAAACCAAGGACTGGCTCCATGATTCCACTATCGAGCTGGGTAGGGCATCTGACCTGAGGGAGTTCGAGAGGTTGATCCAGAATGTACCTCCTGCCTCAATACGATTCCATGGCGACCGTAACAATTTTTCGAACTGGCTCATGGCACGGGGTGAATTCAAGCTTGCACGAAAACTGAGACCCAGGAAAGCCACCGAGTTCAGGGGCCCCGACGCCGCACGTGACTATCTGGTGAGGGTGTTCAGGGAGAACCGGAAGGAAAAGCACTATGGGATCATCACCGATTTCAAGCAGCAGACCTTTGAGTTCGAATCCTCTTTCAGCCGGCTGGGAGGCGGATCACTGGGGGGAAAGGGGAGGGGGATCGCTTTCATTCGCTCTATTCTTTCAGTCTACAATATTCAGAAGAGATACCGTGAACTGACCATTATGATCCCAAACACTGTTGTTATTGCAACCGATGAATTCGACAGGTTCATACATAGAAACAACCTGGGCTCAATGGAGGATCTGGAGCAGCTATCCGACAGAGAGATCGCCCAAAGATTCATTGACGGAGTTTTTTCCGTGGATTTCGAGAACGAGATGAGACGTCTCCTGCAAAACTTCAGATCACCGGTCGCCGTGAGGTCATCGAGCCTCCTCGAGGATTCCCAGAACTATCCCTTTGCCGGGATCTACTCTACTTACATGCTTCCCAACAATCACGAAGACGATGAGGTGCGGGTCCGGCAGCTCGGCAGGGCCATCAAGCTCGTGTACGCCTCCATGTTCTTCAGGAATGCCCGGATCTACATCAAATCCACGGCTTCAAAGGTGGAGGAGGAGAAGATGGCTGTGGCCATTCAGGAGATAGTGGGAAAGGATTACGACGGCAGATTCTATCCCAACTTCTCAGGGGTCGCTCAATCCTACAACTTCTATCCCGTATCCCATCAGTCCTACGAGGATGGGATCGTCAGTCTTGCGGTGGGGCTTGGGAAAGCCGTAGTCGGAGGCGAAAAAGTAATGCGTTTCTCACCCAAATTCCCCACCCTGATTCCCGAGTTTTCCACTCCCGCCATGATATTCAACAATTCACAGCAGAAACTCTATGTCCTGGATACCAGCAGGAAAGAGTTCGATCTCACCGAGGATGAGGAAACCACCCTGAAACGACTGGACGTGGTGGACATCGAGAAGGACGGAACTCTGGACACCCTGGGAAGTACCTTCGAAAGAAACAGCGGAATGATCAGGGACAGTATGGATTTCGATGGCCCTCATCTCGTCACCTTTGCAGGTATTCTGAAATACGACACCCTCCCACTTGCCCCCCTCCTCAATGATCTTCTGAAGCTCGGGGAACGGAGTATGGGTTGTCCGGTGGAGATCGAATTCGCAGTAATCCTTCCCAATGCCGAGAGAAAAAAAGCGGTGTTTGCCATCCTCCAGATCAGGCCAATCGTCATTTCCCATGAACATTGCGACATATCCCTGGACCTGGAAAACAGTAAGGAAAGGGAAGCTGTGCTCATTCATTCGGACAGAGCCCTCGGCAACGGTCTGATCCAGGGGATACGGGATGTGGTATATGTCCCTCACTCTACTTTCGATGCTTCACAGACAGTCAACATTGCACGGGAGATAGGTGAGATCAACAATGAGCTGGAATCCAGTGACAGACCCTTCCTCCTCATTGGTCCGGGCCGCTGGGGGACCGAGGACAGATGGCTGGGGATCCCTGTTACCTGGGGAGACATCTCAGGCGCCAAGGTCATTGTGGAGACGGCAATGGATAACTTCAATATCGACCCCTCCCAGGGCACTCATTTCTTCCAGAACATGACCTCCCGAAAGATCGGGTACATCTCGATACCACTGAGATCCGAGGATAATTATCTCGACTGGGACTGGCTCGATGGAAAGGAATCGATCAAGGAAACGAAGTATGTACGGCACGTATCACTTGAAGATCCATTGGTGGTGAAACTGGATGGAAGATGCGGTGGCGCCCTCATACTGAAAAGATAAATCAACCTTTACACAGGACCCCCTCCACTCCCCCGCACCTCCTGCCCCCTGACCCCACCACATATGTATTCCCCCT
>CAZTGJ010000110.1:0-9768 GCA_964613025.1 uncultured Thermoplasmata archaeon
AGTGAACACTACCATGAAGATCTTGCACAGGAGCGCCACGATACTCAGCGGGGATGGTCTTCCCATGATGTTCAACTCCACCTCATCATTTTTATCACTTTTCTTCCACCTCACATTTCCCTCTGCTCCTCCACCCATCTCAACGCATTCGCCACCGTATACAACGATCCCGTGACGAGAATTAATCCCCCGTTATCAATTAGCAGGAGGCGGGCAGATTCGATTGCCTCCTTCACGTTGGGGGCAACGAAGACGTCACCGTGGAACTTCCGCAGCTCGATTGCAATGAGCTCTGGGTCCCCAACTCGATCCGCTGGTTCCGTGGGTGTGGTGCAGAAGTACTTCCCACCGATGTTCTTCGTGTGGGGGATCATGCGATGTATATCCTTATCAATGAGGATGCCCATGACCACAACGGTTGGCATTTCCGCTCTGCTCCTGAGAAACTGCTCCAGATCCCCGAACAGGGTCCTGAATCCCGCAGGATTGTGGGCTCCGTCCAGAATGAGCTTGATATTCTCCTCCAAAGGAATTATCTGGAACCTGCCATCGGGAGGCTTCAGTTCCTGGGCCCAGCTCATGAGGTTGAGGGTTGAGACCGTTTTCGGAATGATCTCGTGATGAGTGAAGGAGAACCGGCGTACTACCTCCATGGCCAGTGCCGCATTCTTCTTGTGGTGGTTCACCATGAGTTGGTAGAGGTAGGGGAAGTACTCTTCATATGCCGGAATGACAACCTCCGCGTTGCGATCCTCTGCGATCTTCTGGAGCATTTCAAATGCCGGTGATGCGGTATTGGTGACCAGGATCCCGTTGGGGGGTATGATATCCCCCTTCTCTTGGGTGATGGCTTCGATGGTCTCTCCTAGGTGGTCGACATGGTCCATTGCTACATTGGTGATCACCGCAAGTTCCGGGGGGCGGACGTTCACCGCATCCTCCTTTCCCCCCATCCCCATTTCCATGACTGCCACGTTCACCTCCCGTTCCCTGAAGTATTCCAGAGCTGCACACACTTTGATCTCGAAGGATGTCATGTGTACCTTGGTGTCCTTGAACCGTAAGATCAACCGTGAAAAATCTTGCTCCGGAATCGGGAATCCATTGATCTGTATCTCATTGAGAACATTCTCTGGGTGGGGTGAAGTGAAGGTTCCTACCCGGAGCCCGGCCTTCCTCAGAAGCTGCCTTATGAAATAGCAGGTGCAGGTCTTGCCGTTGGTCCCGGCAACCATGATTATGGGGTATGCCTCCTGGGGGTCACCCTGAGTTTTCAGAACTCTTCTTATCCTTTCAGTTCCTCTCTCCATCCCTTTCTTTTGTTCCAACAGCTTGAGCGCATCCTTGAATGTTGGCAAAGTTTTTTTGTGTGAATCTGCGAATCCTTTTTCATGAACAGGGGGGGGTGGGGGGGAAGAGGGATTTGATCGAAAGGATGGGAGGGCCATGGATGGAATGGAATACGATGAGTACATGGAGGGTGCAAATCTTTCGCTGGAATTTTCGGGTGGTAGAGAAGGTGAAGGGAACCGGTTCATCTGGACCAAGAACGCTTTTGTACTATTTAACTCACTAGGTGATTATGTGCGATTCTTCCCATCCCGTAAAAGATAAATAGAATCGTCCCATCCAACGGTTCAAATCATAATCTAGCAAGTGAAAAATATGATCCGATCCCTGACATTCATCACCATCGCGCTTCGGAATGTTGTTCGCAATCGTCAGAAGACTGTGACATCAGTTCTGGGTGTCATCCTTGCGGTAACCCTGATTTTTGGAGAGACAATATCCCTGGAACTTCAGTCAGGTGCTGTTATCAGACATGAAATGGAGAAGGAGGATTCGCATTTTACCCTCTCCGGGAGTACGTATAATGCCACAGCGATAACTGATTTCGGGGACATCGCGGAAATGATAGATTCTGTTGAGGGTATTGGGAAGTATTCATTACGACTTAACTCCAACATGATATTCCTGGATCGGGATCTGTGCATTTTCCTGAACGATTACAATTCCTCGAACGAAACCTACAATCGGTACACCGGTGTATATGGCGATATGCCGACGGATGATACACCTTCAGCCCCACAAAAGGGCAGTGTGATCCTTTCCCGATTCCTGCAGGAAAGGTATGCGCTCACGACCGGTCAGACCATCAATCTTACCTTTGCCGCAGTTCAATGGATATGGAACGAAAACGGTTCATACGTAGCTGTACCGGAAACCTATTTCACACAGCAATTCCTCATTCACGGGTTCAGAAGTGAGAAGGGACACCATCGGGAGTCACCTGATTATTACTATGACAGCTACTACAGACCCACCATATTTCTCAATGGTGATGATTATCTTCAGCTCCTGACCGACATCATTGGCTGGAGGACAGGCAATGGTCTGGAAGGCTGGCTAAGGATGGATTTCTGGTATCAGTCCATTCTCGATCCCTCGGTCTACCAGAGGACCAGTCTCACCAAAGCCCGGAAAAACGCGGATGATGCTCGTGACGATCTGAATGAGGCTATCATGGTGATGCAGGACAAGGGGGGATACTATGTGGGATTGGAGACAAATTACCAATACGTATTCTCTGACACGGAAGAATACTTCAATGAGATCAAATGGCTGCTCATCGCCCTCTCAGTTCCCATCATCATCTTTGGGATATACCTGGGTTATCTGGGGATCGAACTCTTCCTTTCGGAGCGGAGGCGGGAGATCGGAATGCTCAAAGCCCGCGGGGCAACAAATCGTCAGCTCATCAGTCTGCTGGTCTCGGAATCCCTCTTTGTCGGCGCTTTCGCTGGTTTCGTGGGGATCATCCTGGCCGGATACGGGGCTCGGATCATTCTGCATTTTACGCAGGCCTCCTCGTACATTGACATTCCTTGGTATGAACCCGGATTCACAACCGGAGGCCTCATTTCTGCAATTCTTCTTGGTATGCTCCTTATGTTCGCGTCCTCATTCCGTCTATTCCGGAGGGTCACCAAGCTCGAGGCCGGGGAACTCCTCTCCAAATATTCACTGAAGCAGGAGAAGGTCTACAATGCTTCCAGGGACACTAAAATATTACTATTTGCCATTGTGTGTCTGGTGGCGATCCGATTTTTCAGACAGCTGGAAGACCTCACATATAGAGCGGATAATGTCATTCTGGAACTCACCCTGGGAATATTCACCTATCTGGTTCTCCCCTTCATGGTCCTATCAGCGCCATACATCATCATCATGATCGGAGTACGATTAGCTACACGCGGATCAAACCGATTCTATGCCCGGCTTGCAGAGATCTCCGAGGTCCTGTGCGGTGAACTGGGATATCTCATCCGAAGGGCAATTTCCACGGGCAATCGCCGTATCGTCAATCTCACCACCGTCCTTTCAGTTCTTTTTGCCTTCCTGGTCCTCACCTCCACGTTCACCTTTGCCCAGCAGGACTTCGAGGAGCGGATCATCAAAGCTGAGATCGGCGGCGATATGAAAATAACCTTCGATTCCTGGCTCACAGTTGAAGAGGCGGCTCATTTCCAGGAAAATCTGACAAATATCTCGGGAATCCGTTCTCACGTTCCCCTTTTTTCCACCTCCTCAAATATCCTAGTGGGGGATAGCGATTATGTGGAGATCATCGTAGTGAATATCACTCAGTTCTGGAAAATTGCCCATTTTGATCCCGACATATTCCAGGACGGGGATAAGGGCGACGTAAAGGGCATCCGGAATGGCGGCGTCATCATTTCGTCCAATATTGCTGAGAAACATGGAGTGGAAACCGGGGATTCATTTTCTCTTGTTAAGCGCATCTGGCGGCCTTATGATGCCACCAAGACAATAGTTTTCGGCGAAGTTACGGCACATGGGATCATGAAGACCCTTCCGGGGCTATTCGGAGGTAATGAGGACTCTGTGAGTGACAATTCGAACTGGATCCTCATTGATGAACGGATCATTCGGGAAATGGTTGAAAAGAAGGATGAAGATTATCAGGAAATCACAGAGAACATGCGCTCACGCACCATGATTGTGGAGCTCGAATCTCATGCAGACACTGAAAATATCACTACATCCCTCCTCAATCTTGAAAACTATAATATCAGAGACGTCAGGGTCACATCTTCCGAGATCAATGCGATGACCACTGAACCCAACACTGATGGTTTTCTCCTACTCCTCCGCACTGAGCTGGGAGTCCTGGTGTTCATTTCCCTCCTTGCATCGGCTATTGTGGTTTTCATCAGTTCTTTTGAGAAACGAAATGAGCGTGCTGCCATTATGCTCAAAGGGACCACTAAACGGCAGCTCTATCTTCTGGAATATGGTGAGGCTATGGTCATACTTATCTATTCCCTGATCGTTGGTCTGACCACCGGGATCGCCGCTGGAGTAGTATGGATATTTGTGTTCAATGTATTCGAGGGTCTTGATATTATTTCCCGCTCATACTGGCCTTCGTTCGCCATCCTTCCCATTATCGGAGTGATGGTCCTCATTTTCCTTCTCGCAGTCACCGTTTCAGTTGTCAATTATAGAAAGTTCGATCTCATCAAATTCATGAGGTGGGGATAATCATGGAAACGAATCAATCACAGGATTCCGGCAGCAGCCTGAAAGAGGCTCATGCTCAGGAACGTCACGCTCGAATACCTACTACAGATGTACATGCCGGAAAAGCACCGATAATCGAGATCAACGAGGTCTTCAAGATATACAAGACAGAATCCGTGGAAGTGGTTGCCCTCAGGGGATTGAACCTTTCCGTTCTGAATGGAGAGCTCATTTCGATCATGGGACCAAGCGGCTGCGGCAAATCCACCATGCTCAATATTATCGGGGCACTGGACCAGCCCTCCGCCGGTAAGATCAATGTCCTGGGAAATGATCTGACCAATATGGATGCTGATTCCCGGATCGTTTTCCGGAGAAAGCATATCGGGTTCGTATTCCAGTTCTTCAATCTCGTCCCCACCCTCTCCGCAGCCGAGAACATCGAACTCCCTCTCCGCCTGGTGAATACTCCTTCTTCCCAGATGAAAAGTCGCGTCTCCGAACTCCTCAGACTCGTGGAAATGGAAGCACGGGGACATCACCGTCCCGATGAGCTCAGTGGAGGCGAGCAGCAAAGGATCGCCATAGCCGCTGCATTGGCTAACGATCCGGAGATCATCCTTGCGGACGAACCCACAGGTGAGCTTGACAGTGAGAGCGGACAGATGGTTCTGGATATTCTCAAGAACCTGAACCAGGAGCAGGGGAAGACCATTATTATCGTGACCCATGATCCCCGTACGGCAACCATCTCGGACCGGAGCTTCAGGATCGAGGACGGTCAGATCAAGGGTGAGTACACTCGAGCAATGTATTCGCAATCGCAGGAAGGCACTCCCGGGCACTCATTGAAGTACAAGAAGATGATCGAGAACATCGTGGATAAGAAGAAGAGGATGGAGGATCTTCTCAAAGAGATCATCAATATTGAGGACGAGATGATCAACAATTGGAAGTGAGGCAACTGTAATCAGCTATTGGGATTGGGATGATCAGCAATTGGAATTGGGATGATCAGCTATTGGAATTGAGATAATCAACAGCCGGGACTGAGGCATCTATTATCAACAGTTGGAATTAAGTATTCCATGACAACTTCTAAGAACAATAATCCGTATTAATTAAATAATAAGAGTAGAAGCGAAAGCCATGTCCGATAATGAAAATGCATCCCCTCACGTCTATGAGCTCAGGTGGGGAAACTACACCGCAGCAGTGATGTTCAGCATTATATTCGTCGTTGGAACGTTAATCCTCTATCTTGTGTATACTCTGGCCGAGGATGTCACCGGGAACGGATTCTTTTACCAGTACTACTCCCCGATCCTTGGATACTTCGTGGTTGCATCCATCTGCCAATCCCACTATTTCCGGACCTCACCCACCCCAAATGTCCATTACAGCATCCGGTATTTCGTATCCATTGGTGCGGCGGTCATTTTGTTCGCATCCAACATAATTATCTTTGATGCCATGGGTATCGGTCGGGAAGATTGGACATTTGGGCATTTTCTTTGGATTCTTTTCGGATTTTACATGTTCGGATTCGATGATTTCCTCTTCGGTGCACGCCTTTCAAAGCCCTTCAAGTATGATTCACTGAAAGCCGCACTCTGGTATGCTGTCATATGGATCATGTGGGCGTTCATGGTGTTCGTGGATTCCATAAGTATTCTTCAGAATGGAATGAACAATCAGCACAGTAATTTCAATCATTTCGCAGGTCATTACCAGTGGTCTGTTATCCTCCTTCTGATATTCGCAGTCCAATGGAAGGATATCATCCCTGAATTTCCCAAGATGTGGAAGGGATTCAAGAACCCATACGTCCTGGGTATTTTCTTTACTCTAATAACTGCGATAGGTGGTTACCTCATCGGAGAGGCTCTGTTTCACCTGAATACTTGGCGTTTCCCTGGGATAAGCAACAATGCCAACTGGCACCATGTTCTCTATCAGGGAACCTATCCCCTTACCCCCATCATTATCTTCGGTCTCTACACCAAGGATCTGGCCATCGGCCAGTACATCGTTCTTCCCATCCACCTTGCCGGTATTAAGAACGTCTGGGTCCGGACATTCGCTCGTACCATGGAGGTTGCTGTTGGAGCCTTTGCACTATATCTCTTCTTCCATCTGGTTCTCATGCCTCTGGAGATCCTTCATGTTCCTTCAAATACCCACGTTCCCGATCCCTATGTTTGGTACAAGAGCATCGATCTCTACTGGAACTTCACGGTATCCATCATTGCCCTTACTTGGCACTGGTTCACCGCCCGCTGGGGATTCGTTGTTGCCAAGGATTGATCTCTGAACATGACGTTCCATGAATCTGAATGATTATTTCACATTACCTCTTCCCCTCCCCATTCGTTTCCCCCCCCTTCCCCCCACTAAGTCTACGTTGATTGTCATCATCTTTTGATCACGCTCAGCAATAAAACTTTTATAAGCTATCCGACGTAGCCTCCTCATGCAGATCAACCCATGGAGCTCCAGCCAGTTCGCGGATTACGAGAGGCTCAGGGAGGAATTCGGTATCGAGGCATTCGATCTTGACCGGTATCCCATGCCCAACCCTTCGAAACTTTTCAGGCGGGGTGTTGTTTTCGGTCATCGTGATTTTCACCTTATTCATGATGCTATGATGGGGGGCAAACCATTCAGCATCCTCACCGGGCTCATGCCCTCGGGAAAGATGCACTTTGGTCATAAGATGGTTATCGATCAGGTGCTCTACTTTCAGGAACAGGGTGCCACCGTCCACATCGGAGTTGCGGACATCGAGGCATGGGGGGCTCGTGGTATGCCTTTCGAGGTTACCAAGGATCTTGCGGTTGAGGAGTATCTTCTTTCCTACATTGCCATGGGACTCCATCCGGAGAAATGCGAGGTATATTTTCAGTCGAAACGAAAAGCAGTCACCGACATCGCCTTCAAGATGTCACGGAAAGTGAACCTTTCCGAGATGAAGGCCATCTACGGGTTCGGAGACTCCACGAATATGGCCCATATGCTTGCTCCACTGGTGCAGGTAGGGGATATCCTCCATGTTCAATTGGAGGAATATGATAAGCCATGTCCGACCCTTGTTCCGGTGGGAGTCGATCAGGATCCACACCTTCGTCTGACCCGGGGGATCGCCTCTGCATTCAGGTTCTACAATGTTACCCTCACCGAGGAGGGGGAGATCGGAATATTCGTGAAAGGGGAGCAGTTCGGTGAGAAGGAGGTTCAGAAACTGCTGGACAAGGCCGAGCATCTGGTAAAAGAGCTTGGATATTCGGAAATGAAGAAGATCCCCAAATACCGTGCTCTGTATATCAGGGGCGGTACTGAAAAGGCGATACCCGAGCTCCAGGCAGCTCTCAGCCCCATCGAGGTTAGTGAGGGAGGGTATGGTTTCTATCCCCCGTCATCGTCCTATCATCGGTTTATTTCCGGACTCACAGGAGGGAAAATGTCCTCATCGGACCTCAACAGCGCAGTCTTTTTGAGCGACACCCCCGAGGAGGGAGTAATGAAGATCAAGCGGGCAAAGACCGGGGGCCGGATCAGTGCCGATGAGCAGCGTGAGAAGGGCGGTGAGCCATGGAATTGCGCGGTCTACGAGATGTTCCACTACCATCTCGCGGAAGAGGACAGCTATCTGGATCGGATCTACAAGGAATGCGTGGACGGATCACGACTGTGCGGGCAGTGCAAGAAGGAAGCGGCTGAACTGATTCGAGCGTTTCTCACTGACTTCGGAGAGAAGAAGGAACAGGCGCGGGAACATCTCAGAGAATATCTTGTGGATGATTGAATTTGATTGAGGATCATGAGAATAAATGAATTTGATTGAGGATATTGAGTATTGTTGAGTTTGAATGAATTAAATGTCGTTTGATTAAGTTGATTGATGTCCATTGGCAACAGTTCCCTGGGATTTAAAAATGATGGTGACTGATTATGTACTTTCTTGGAATAGAACACGGAACCCGGGGGATGCGTATCTCCCTTCTACCGGATACCAGCGTCCCGGAACAGTACGAATCCACCTCGGCACACTACTTCGAGATCAAGCGGAATCCTGCAGGGGAAATGAGAGAGTTCCCTTCGATCATCGAGGAACTGGAAAAGCATATCGATATTTCCGGCATCAAACTTGGGGTAATGACCTATTCCATGGGGGATGCTTTCAGTGAGATAACCGATATCAAAACCCTCCATGATCGAGGCGTCCGAAGCCTCGAAGGTGCAGGAAGGATCGTGGGGCTGGGGAGTTCAGTTTTCGATGAACTTCAAGCTTCAGATATTACCCTATTCGCGCTTCCGGGAATTCACCGGAACACCCCCTCCCTCCACCCGGCTTTCTGTCACTTTTCCCACTGCTCGGCACCGGACAAGGTATGTGCAGCCTATCAGGCGTCCCTCTTTCTCAGATCCAAATCGTCCTCCTCCTCTTCATCCTCCTCCCTCTCTTCTCCCTCGTCATCGTCCTCCCCCTCTTTAGCATCCTCCCATCCATCCTCCATTGCATCCTCTCCCTCTTCTCCCTCGTCATCGTCCTCCCCCTCTTTCTCCCTCCCCTCTACCGGAAAGAATTTTATCCTGTGCGATGTCGGTGCCAACACCGTAAGTCTTCTCGTAAAAGGGAACCGGATCATAGGAGGTGTCGATGCCGCACTGGGGTCGCCCGGGCTTGTTCAGGGCCCCATCGATATAGAAGGGATCCGGTCAATCGATCATGGGGATTTGTCTGCCAACGAGCGATTCTCTACCGGCGGATACTTTGGGCAGCCAGATCACGATCTTATGATGACGGAGCCTGATTTCCGGGAAAAATATCGATCCCTGATTCAGAATGCTTCCATGGAGGTGAACAGCCTACGGACATTCCTGCCCTCCCCTGAAGCTATCGTATTCACTGGCTCGGCACCCTCACTGGCACCGGAAATCTTCAGGGAAACGGTTGATGATCTCTTCTCCGGAATACCTGTGCATCTCCTTCTTCATGAATGTGGGTCTCTGGGATGCGCATCAATGGCCCGGGATATCCATCATGGAAAAACGGAGTTCCTTGGGATTCGGGTGAACGGCCTCTGAGGTAAGATGGCAAGACGTACACCTGAACGTATCCGGATTACCCGGCAACACTAATGGCTGCCAGATTCAGTCAATCTTCAGTTTTTTTGTACCCCTATAAGGAAATTCAATGGATTTTCTGAGTAAAGCTTATTT